>NZ_RQWN01000001.1:1288994-1455844 GCF_003977755.1 Haloterrigena salifodinae | reverse complement strand
CACCGTCGTAGGGCCAGTCGGGGTCCTCGTTGTAGGCGCCGCGATCGTACGTTTCGTTGGCGTTGATGAGGACGAGGTACTCCTGACCAGCCTGGAGATCGTGCTCGATCTGGAAGCTGTCGCCGGAACCGAGATCCGAGATGTCGACCGTCGTAAGGGTGTTGCCGAGCCCGTCAGCGAGTTCGGCGCTGTCCACACCCGTTGTCTGGTCGGAGATCGTGAGTTCGAGGCCTGCGAGGTCGTCTTCGACTGCGATCCGAACTCCGCTGGGAGTGGTCGTGTCGGGCGTCACCCGCGTGTCCGCAGGCCTGTCGACGCTCCCTGCGACGTCCTTGTTATCGTCATCATCGTTGCTGTCGTCCGGGAGCGCAGTTAGCTCGGTGTAGGCGTAGAAGTTAGCGGTCGAGGACCTGTCGCGGGCCCAGATGCCCTCGAGAACCTGGAACGAACCACCGTCGTAGGGCCAGTCGGGGTCCTCGTTGTAGGCGCCGCGATCGTACGTTTCGTTGGCGTTGATGAGGACGAGGTACTCCTGACCAGCCCGGAGATCGTGCTCAATCTGGAAGCTGTCGCCGGGACCGAGATCCGAGATATCGACCGTCGTGAGGGTGTTGCCGAGCCCGTCAGCGAGCTCGGCGCTGTCCACACCCGTTGTCTGGTCGGAGATCGTGAGTTCGAGGCCTGCGAGGTCGTCTTCGACCGCGATCCGAACCCCGCTGGGAGTGGTCGTGTCGGGCGTCACCCGCGTGTCTGCGGGCCTGTCGACGCTCCCTGTGACGTCCTCGTTATCGTCATCATCGTTGCTGTCGTCCGGGAGCGCAGTTAGCTCGGTGTAGGCGTAGAAGTTAGCGGTCGAGGATCTATCGCGGGCCCAGATGCCCTCGAGAACTTGGAACGAACCGCCGTCGTAGGGCCAGTCGGGGTCCTCGTTGTAGGCGCCGCGATCGTACGTTTCGTCGGCGTTGATGAGGACGAGGTACTCCTGACCGGCCCGGAGGTCGTGCTCGATCCGGAAGCTGTCGCCGGGACCGAGATCCGAGATATCGACCGTCGTGAGGGTGTTGCCGAGCCCGTCAGCGAGCTCGGCGCTGTCCGCACCCGTAGTCTGGTCGGAGATCGTGAGTTCGAGGCCTGCGAGGTCGTCTTCGACTGCGATCCGAACCCCGCTGGGAGTTGTCGTGTCAGGCGTTACCCGCGTGTCCGCGGGCCTGCTCACAGTCCCTTCCGATTGGCTGTCCTCATTAGCTGCACCCACCCCGATCGAGGCGAGTCCACTAGCCGAAAGCGCTGCACCTGTCGCCAGTACCGAGCGGCGATGCCATTCTGGCATATGGTCGACCAGGCTGGATAGTGTCATCAATATATAGTTGGTAAAAGGTAGTTTTCAACAGCCCAATTGTTTCAGACGGGAGTGACGGACCGCGAGCCGTCGAATCTGGGCTGTTCGGAAATCGCCTTGAGCCGGTATCTCATTCGACGCGGACCGATCGTCTCGCCGTCGACGGATATCGGACCGAAGTGTCCCGCTAGGACGAGTGACGACGGACATCCCAGTCGATCTCGGTTGCGGTTATCGGGAATGATCCGAATCAACGTTTGAAACCGGACTTCGGGCCGGAAATCGACGGTTGGAACCGCCCGCTCTCACGAGCCTCGGTCGTGGTGAGTCGAAGCGTGACGCCACCGACCTACGCCGAACCGTAACGGCAGAAGGACACGCGTAAGTGCGGTGGCTTACAACCGCGTACTATGACCGCCGAAACCGACACCGATCTCGAGGAACTCAGGCGCGGAACCGATCTCGTCAAGCGGGGGTTCGCCCAGATGCAGAAGGGCGGCGTCATCATGGACGTCGTCAACAAGGAACAGGCCCGTATCGCCGAGGATGCCGGCGCGGTTGCCGTGATGGCGCTGGAAGCGGTCCCGGCGGACATCCGAAAGCGCGGCGGCGTCGCCCGGATGGCCGACCCCGCCGACGTCGAGGAGATCGTGAACGAAGTGTCGATCCCGGTGATGGGCAAATCGCGGATCGGCCACACGAAAGAGGCCCAGATTCTCGAGGCCGTCGGCGTCGACATGATCGACGAATCCGAGGTGCTCACCCCTGCCGACGACGCCTACCACATCGACAAGCGCGACTTCACCGCGCCTTTCGTCTGCGGCGCGCGTAACTTGGGCGAGGCACTGCGCCGGATCGACGAGGGCGCGGCGATGATCCGAACCAAGGGCGAGGCCGGCACCGGCGACGTCAACCAGGCCGTTCACCACCAGCGGACGATCAAGGGCGCGATCCGCGAACTCGAGGGCATGAAACACGAGGAGCGCGAGGCCTACGCCCGCGAGATCGAGGCGCCCGCGGAACTGGTCCACGAGACCGCCGAGATGGGCCGGCTTCCGGTCGTCAACTTCGCGGCGGGCGGTATCGCGACGCCGGCCGACGCCGCGCTCATGATGCACCACGAGTGCGACGGCATCTTCGTCGGCAGCGGCATCTTCGGCGCCGAGAACCCGCCGGTGATGGCCGAAGCGATCGTCGAGGCGACGAACAACTGGGACGACCCCGAGCGACTCGCCGAAATCTCGAAGAACCTCGGCAAGGGGATGAAAGGCGACGCGAACGCCGACCTCCCCGAGGAGGAGAAGATGCAGGGTCGCGGCGTCTAACCGACTGGCGGCGAAACTCGCTTTCGGTACCGACGGTCCC
This sequence comes from Haloterrigena salifodinae, assembly GCF_003977755.1. Taxonomy (NCBI): domain Archaea; kingdom Methanobacteriati; phylum Methanobacteriota; class Halobacteria; order Halobacteriales; family Natrialbaceae; genus Haloterrigena; species Haloterrigena salifodinae. The sequence goes on along the minus strand of NZ_RQWN01000001.1, from coordinate 1,453,140 downwards.
GACGCGCAACCGATCGGCAAGCAACTCCGTTATCTCCGCCTAGCACCTCTATTCCGTATGAGTCAGACGAAGTCTCCATCTGCCGCCGAGCAACTGTCGGACCGGCTCGAAGCGGGAACCGAACGGTTGCTCCGGGAAACCACCGACGGCGAGCCGTCCGATTCGCTGTCGGCGACGGCGGCCGAACTGTGGGACGTCGTCGAGGAAGTCGAAGACCTCCTCGAAACGATCGATCTCGAGAATCTGCCGGACGTCGTCGAGACGTCGGCGCTACCGGATCTCCTCGAGCTAGACGGACTTCCCGACGCGATTCGCGAGAAGGATCTAGACCAGGTGCTGGATCTCAGCACGATTCGACGCGCCATCAACCTTCACGAACTCTGGAACACCGTCGACCTCGTCGATTTCCAGAGGGAGCTACGACAACTCAAGGCCGAACTCGAGGACGTCGTCGGTCCCGACGCGCTTGACTCCTCGGGCGACTCCGAGGCAGCAGCGGAAGTGAGGTCGTTCGTCGACGAGATAAAACCCGACGCGGCGGACGCGGCGATCCAACAGAAGGCAAAAAAGGCCGCCAAAACGGCACGGAACGGGGTCATCGAGGGACACTCGAAATTCGAGACCCTGTACGAGTCGAAGCAACGAGGCTCCGGCTACGCCGGCCGGAAACCGGTGTCGAATAATCCGACTGCGGTCTCATCGGTGCCTTACGGCCCGCTCCCGGCCGGCATCTCTACGCGCGTGTCGACCGTGCCAGGGAACGTTCGCGGGGCCAAGGTCAACGCGCTTCCGCGGATCTACGGACGCCGTTGGAAGACGGCTCGCAGACCGCGGTAGCTCGGGGCTACCACCACGTCTCCGGCGGTGGAACGACCCTTGTTTCGACGAGCACGAGAAACGCGAGATACGTCACCGCTCCGCCACAGAACAGCGACAGTACGACCTCCGGTGCGGCGGTGGCGCCGACGGCGACGACGATCAGCGCCGCGACGAGAGACAGTCCCTCCACAAGTGGTCGTTCCCAGTAGTCGCGGACGGTCTCGTACGCCCGAGCGGCCACGAGTTCGAAGACGATCGTGCCGAGTCCGCCGAGAGCGACTGCGAGGGGCGATAGCGACGCGTCGACAAGGACGAACGCGATCCCGACGGCCGCGAGAACGAGTGTCGCGAGCGCGGCGTCAGTTCGGGTCCCCATGGTTCATTCGACTCGAGACGACTCGAGACAGGAATTGACGATCAGTCCCGGTACAGCGTCGCGCCCTTGCCGATCCGGGTCTGGTAAGCGCGACTCTCGATGCCGAGGGCGTCAAACGCGTCGATCATCGCGCCGGCGATCGCGCCCTGGTCGGGGCGGTGACAGGCCGCGAGGATACCCGGCCCGGCGCCGCTGACGGTGACGCCCGTCGCGCCAGCCTCGAGGGCGGCGTCGCGAACGCGGTCGTAGCCGTCGATCAGGGCGGTGCGTTCGGGGGTGACGATGGCGTCTTCCATCCCGCGGCCGACGAGGTCGGGATCGTCGCGGGTCATCCCGACGGTCAGCGTCGCGGCGTTGCCGACGGTGTCGACGACGTCCTCGAGGGCGGCCGAATCGGGGACGACCTCGCGCGCGTCGCGCGTGGAAACGGACATTTCAGGGAGACAGGCGACGACGGGGATCGAGGCGTCGAGTTGCGTGACGCCGTCGTCGGTGACGACGGTGAAGCCGCCCAGCAGCGAGGGGGCGACGTTGTCGGCGTGGGCCTCGCCGGAGACGAGCGCCTCGCCCTCGGCGGCGATGGGGACGAGCTCCTTCCGGGAGAGCCCGCGGTCGTAGAGCGCGTTGAGGGCAACGGCCGCAGCGGCCGCGCTGGCCGCCGAGGAGCCGAGCCCCGAGGAGGGACGGATGCCCTTGTCGATCTTGATGTGGGCCGGCGCGTCGAGGGCGTCTGCGACCGCCCCGACGGTGTTCTGGGCCGGATCCTCCGGAATGTACTGGCTGCCGGCGCCGGTCACGGTGATCTGCGTTTCCGGCGCGCGTTCGACTCGGACCACGTCGGCGGGCGTGCCGAGGGCGACACCGAAGACGTCGAAGCCACTCCCGAGGTTCGCACTCGTCGCGGGTGCCCGCACGGTGAGCATGCCGATTCCTTCCGAGACGGCAGGCAAAAAGGTAGCGGACCGCGACGGCCCGCCGATCGACCGACCACAATTGCAAAGAGTCGCTACCCCCGTTCACTCGATATGATCGGCGTCGTCGGCGGATCGCTGTCCGGACTCGCGGCCGCCTATCGCCTCCGCCAGCGCGGCTACGACGTTCGCGTCTTCGAACCGGGTGACGAACTGGGCGGTATCGCGGCCGCGACTCCGCCTTCGACTGCATCTTCACCATCCCAGTCTCCGTCTTCGCCGTCCGGAACCCCCGCTGCGCCGCTCGAGCGCGTCCCCGTCTCGTTTACCTGTCCCGGGGACGAGGCCGCCCTCGAGTTGCTCGCGGAACTCGGCCTGTCCGGTCGCCTCGAGTGGGGACCGATCCGGACGGCGATGTACGTCCACGGCACTGTCCACCCTGTCGACGCGTCCTGGGAGTTTCTGGCCTACCCGCCGCTGTCGCTTTCGGATACCGCGCGTCTCGCCACGCTTCAGAGCGGGATCGATTGCCGCGGCCTCCCTCGGCGACGGCCGCGATTCGATGCCTACGAGCCGTCGGACTACGGCGATGTCCCGGCGGAGGAGTTCGTCCGCGAGCACGCAAGCGACGCCGTCTACGAGCGGTTCTACGGACCGCTGCTCGAGGCTCGCTTCGGCTCGGCGACGTCGGACGTCAGCGCCGCGTGGGTGCTCGAGCACTGCCGCGGACGGCGAGATCGGACCCGGTTCGGCCGGGAGAAGCGGGGCTATTTCGCCGAGAGCGCGGCCGTCCTCGTCGAGTCGCTGGTCGACGCCGTCGGTCGCGAGCGGATCACGACGAGCGCGCGCGTGAGCGAACTCGGGACGACGGACGGCGCCGTCGAGTCGATCACCGTCGACCGAGGCGGCGCGAACGAGCGCCACGCCGTCGACGCAATCGTGCTGGCGACCGTCCCCGAGGGCCTCGAGTCGTCGCTCGGCTCTCCGTCGGCGTCGTTCCGTACACGGACCTGTCTGCGGGTTTCGACGACCGCCGAGACGCCGCTGACCGACGCCTATCGCGTGACGATGGTCGACGACGCCCCCTTCGACGAACTCGTCACGCCGACGGTACTGCGTTCGCCCGACGCGACCGGCGGCCATCAGTACTACCTGCTCGACGGCGGCGAAGCGGTTGCCGAGAGTCGCTCGAGCGAAACGGTCGAGCGGCGGTGGCTCGAGGCGCTGGCGACCCGGTTCTCGTCGTTCGACCGGAACGACCTCGTCGCCGTCGACTCGACGCGGATCCGGCAGCCGATTCCCGACGGCGTTCACTCGAGCGTCGACGGGACGTCTCCGCACGCGCACACGATCGATACTTTTGACGGACTCTACGACGCGACGGTCGTCCGGCAGCCGCAGTTCCCCCAGCGACGGGCCGGCGGCGCGCTCGAGACCGGCCTGCGTTGTGCGCGGGCGGTTTCCGAACCGAATCGTCGCGTCTCGGTCCGGCAGCCAGTGGACCACTGAGCAGTGAGTAGGTACTGACGCCCCTGATGAGAGTAGTGGCTTCGCCACGGCTGGAGCCCCGGCTCAGCGCGGATCCCGTTTCGATCGTAGATAAAATGACAACGATGATCGGCGGCGAATCACTGCCGAAAGCGATCGCCGCGAAACGACTCGAGTCGCGTGTTCGCTCTACTCGTCCGTGTTGCCGAACGTGAACACGTCGTCGTTCTCGTCGGTGTCGGCCGTCTCCGTCTCGTCGGTGTCGGCTGTCTCCGTCTCGTCGGTGTCGGCTGTCTCCGTCTCGTCGGTGTCGGCTGTCTCAGCGTCATCCGACTCGGCGTCTTCGTCGCCGGTCGCATCGGACTCGCCATCTTCGACCGGCTCGATTGCCACCGCCGAGTCCGCGTCGTCCGCGAGCGGATCCGTCGCGTCCGCCGCGGCGTCCTCGGAGTCGTCGGTCTGGTCGGCGTCGGCTGCCGATTCGTCGGTCTCGTCGTCATCGGCTGCCGGTTCGCTGGCGGCCGTGCTGTCGTCGTCGATCCCGAGGATCTCCTCGGCACCGAGTTCGTCGCCGGCGGTCGTCTCATCGTCGGCCGTCGGCTCTTGGTTCGACCGGTCAGACTCCTCGAAATCGTCCGGAGCGGGGGCCGGCGTCGGCTCGGCGTCGATCTCACTCTCCGTCGTCGATCCGCTGTCCGTGATCGACACCTGCTCGTCCGACTCGGACTCGAGCGCGTCGGCGTCCGGAGCCGGCGCGGGTTTGGCATCGGCCGTCTCAGCGGCCGGCTCGACGTCGTCGGACTCGGTTTCCGCCGGCTCGGCCTCGAACGACTCGGTCGGCTGTGCCGCGTCGCGTTCGGTCGCCTGCTCGTCGGCCATCTCGGGCGACTCGAACGTCTCGCTTTCGTCGGTCGAGAGGGTGATTCCCTGTCCTTGCTGGTCGCGCTCGGAATCCTGGGTCTGCTCGTCGGACTGTGACTCGTCTCCGTCCGCGTCGACCGCGGCGTCAAACTCGGACGTAGTCGTCGCGGCGGTCGGATCGCCATCGCCGTCCGAATCGCGGTCGTCCTCGAGCTGCTCGCGACTGATGTCGGTCTCGAAGCGGTCGAGCGCTTCGGAGAGCTCCGCGGCCTGGCCGGAGAGGTCGGAGGCAGACTGGGTCACTTCGGTCAGGGCCGTGGTCTGCTCTTCGGCGGCGGCGGCGACGTTCTCGGCCTCAGTGGTCGTCTCCTCGGAGATCGTCGCGGCGTCGTCGACCATCGCGACGACTTCCTGCGTCGAGGCGGCCTGCTCTTCGGTCGCGGCGGAGATCTCCTGGACGCCCACGTTGGTCTCCTGGGCAAGATTGGCGATCTCTTCTAAGGCTTCGACGGCCTCGGTGACCTGCTCGCTGGCGGCCTCGATCTGGTCGCTGGTTCCCTCGACCTCGTCCGCGGACCGCTCGGTGCGTTCGCGGATCGCCTCGAGGCGGTCCTCGGCTTCGTCGGCCGCCTCGGCGACATCCTCGGAGAGCGCCTTGACCTCCTTGGCGACGACGGAGAACCCTTCGTCGTCCTTCCCGCCGGCCGAGCGGGACGCCTCGATGTTGGCGTTCAGCGCCAGCATGTTCGTCTGGCGGGCGATCTCGGAAATGGTGTTGATCAGTTCGTCGATCTGCTGGACCTCCTGCTCGAGGCGGCGGATCTCGCTGACGGCGTCCTCCGCCTCGGTCTCGATCTGGTCCATCGCGGTGACCGCTTCCTGGGCAGCCTCCTGTCCTTCCTGGCCAGTGTCGACGGTCTGTTCGGCGATGTCCGCGACCTCGTTCGAGGAGGCGGCGATCTCCTCGGTGGTCGTCGAGAGGCCGCTCATCTCCTGGTTGACCGACTGCAGCGACTGGTTCTGCTGCTCGGCGCCGTCGGAAATCTCCTGGATCGACTCCGTGACCTGCTGGGAGGCGGAGCGAACCTCCTCGCTGGAGGCGGTCACCTGCTCGGAAGCGGTCGCGACGTCGGTCGCGAATCGATTGAGATCGGCGACGGTTTCCTCGATCTCCTCGAGCATGTCGTTGAAGTCCTCGGCGATCTCCGCCATCGCCTCGTTGTCCGTCTCGGCGTCCATCCGGGCGGTCAGGTCGCCGTCGGCGGCCGCTTCCATCACGTCGCTGTACTCGTCGGCCGTCCGCTCGAGTTGGTCGTTAATCTCCGCGATGCGCTCGCGCTCGCGTTCGGCGTCCTCACGTGCGGATTCGGCCTCTTCGATCTGTTCGCCTAAGGCGACGCGCATCGAGTCGAAGCCCTCGTAGAGCCGGCCGATGTTGTCGATGCGTTTGGTCTCGAGGTCGACGCTGAGGTCGCCCTCTTCCATCTTGCTGGCCTTCTCGGTGAGACGGTCGATCGAAACGGCGGTGTTCCGACCGAGGACGACGCCGATCACGCCGATCATGAGCACGCCCACGATCGTCGCGATGCCGCCCCACTGGCCGACCGTGTCGACGAACCCGTAGGCCTGGCTCTCCGGTTCGTGAGTGACGACGACCCAGTCGGTACCGAAGACGCGGGCGGAACTGACGACGTAATCCTCGTCCTCGAAGCCGTAGGCGTCGGTTCCGAGGTCTAGCGAGGAGCCTGCGATCTGGTGGGTGCCGGCGCTTTCGGTGCGGGCCGACTGGACGATCTCGTTTCGATCTCCGTCGGGCGTGGCGTAGGTGGTGCCGAGCGTCTCGTGGTCCTCGCCGTAGCCCACGTTATCGAGCATCACCTCGTTGTCGCCGTCGAGAAGCATCGTCGTAACGCCGGACTCGTCGTTCAGGCGATCCGCGTACGCCTCGAGATCCGCCGTGTAGACGATCGCTTCGTCGTCCGAGCCCGGAACGGACTGGACGTAGGTCATGACGACGACGGAGCCGTCGCCCAGCTCCCGCTCGACGAGGTGGGCGTCGGAGACCCACGGGACGTCGTCGTTCTCGTGGACCCGTTCGTAGGTTCCGGATTCGATGCCGTCGATCTCGCTGGCCGCCGTTTCCTCGCTGTCGTAATCCGTACTCGCGAGGACCGTGTCGTTAGCGGTGTCGACGTAACTGATCGAGTGGATATCCGCATCGAGATGCTCTTCCCAATCCAGGAACCGGCTCTCGGCCGCAGCCGGGTCACCGTTCTCGACGACGTCGGAGCGGGCGATGACCCCAACCGTGTGTTCGTTCTGCTCGTTCCACATCTGGAGGTTCTGCGCCTCCTGGCTTGCGAGGGACGTCTGGTCGTTCTGGACCCGGTCTTCAACCTGCCCGGTAATCCCGGCGGTTGCGGCCATCCCGACCACACCCACCCCCAGAGCGAGTATTAATAACATGATCCCGAACTTGACCGCGTATCTGCGGCGAATAGCTGTTGGCACCAATCGTCGAAGGCCGTCCATAGATACTGTACGGGTCTGAGTGTCGATATATAAATGATGATCCGCTATTATCGAAGCTGATAACGTGTATCGGGCAGATTCCGTTATTTTTAATTTGAGATGGAGAGCGATCCGTCAGCGATGCTACCTACTCTCACTGTGTTCGCTCGTACCGGCGACCCGTTGCGGATGTCAATCCGATATCGGGCGGATTATCGGCCGAACTGCGCTAATTCGTCCGTGTTACGTCTGGAATCCCATTATCTCACATCTGGATGATGTATCGGCATCGTCAACAATCATTAAGACGTATTAGTAACAACAGCTGTCAGGATGACCGATTCGAATCGGCCGCAACTGCGGATGGGAACGGCGGGGAGCCGACGCATATCCTCGAACAGGCGACGATTTCTCAAGGCGACTGCCGGCGTGGGTGCCGGCGTCTCTCTTACCGGCTGTCTCGGCCAGTATCAGGTACTCGGCGGCAACAGTGACGAAGAGCCGGTCAAGATCGGCGTGCTGGCGCCGAATCCGAACAGCAATCGGATGGGACGTTCGATGGTTCAGGCTGCGGAACTGGCGGTCAAGCACCTGAACGAAGAGGGTGGGATCCTCGGCCGCGAGGTCGAGCTTGTCGTCGGAAACACGAAGGAGAGCTCGCTCGAGGCCAGGCGCCAGTACCAGCGACTGATCCTCGAGGAGGGCGTCGACGCGACGACCGGCGTCTTCTCGAGCGAGGCGCTGTTGAGCATCATCGACGACGTCGCCGAACAGGAGACGCTCCACCTCACGAGCGGGGCGGCGACGAGCAAAGTGAGTCGGATGGTCCGCGACGACTACGAGCGGTACAAGTACCACTTCCGGATCGGCCCGAACAACGACATCGACCTCGGGCGGATCCAGATGGACTTCCTGACCGAGATGTACGAGGACCTCGGCTGGAACTCGATCGCGCTGTTGGCCGAGGACTACGACTGGACCGAGAAACCGTGGGAGGTCTATCAGGACCGCCTCGCTGACACGGATATCGACGTCGTCTACGAGGAGCGATATCCGGCCGCGACCAACGACTTCACGGAGCAGTACGATCTGGCCGAAGAGGCGGACGCCGACGCGGTGTTCATCACGACCGCACACACTGGCAATCCCGCTCTCCTGAACTGGAAGCTACCCACCAAGCGATCGTTCGGGTTCGGCGGCGTCCACGTCCCCATGCAGCTGCCGGCGTACTACGACTTAGTCGGAGGACAGTGCCGGTACGCCGTCACGCAGACCAGTTCGACGGCGAAGACGTCGATTACCGAAAACACGCAGGACTTCGTGACGGCCTATCAGAACGAGTACGGCGGGCAGAACCCGATCTACACGGGCTACCACACGTACGACGGCGTCCGAGCCATCGCGTACGCCGCCGAGGAGTCGAACTCGCTCGACTCCGACGATATGGTCGGCGCCCTCGAGAACGCGTCCCACCCCGGCTACGCCGCGACGGTCGAGTTCTACGACAACGATTCTGAGACGCCCCACGACCTCGTCTACAACTACGGCGAGACGGTCTACTTCCAGTGGCAGGAAAACGAGGACGGCGAGGGCGTCCAGGAGGCCATCTGGCCGCCGGATAAGAAGACCGGGGACTACATTACGCCGCCGTGGCTCGAAACCGAGGCCTAACGCGACGAAATCCGCTGGCGACCAGGGTTGACTGATCGGATGGGTTTTCTACGGACGACTAATCGGGACGATTTCGGGCGACTCCGGGCGGCCGTCGATTCAGTCGAGTCCGGTCGGCCCGAGCGTTCCGTTGACGACGCGCCGTCAGTCGTCGGCCCGGGTATCGACTGTTTGATCAAGGTCGACGAACCTGTCGAGGCCGGCGAGCAGGGCCGCCGAGAGTAGTAGTCCGACGAGGGCGAAACTGGCGACCAGGAGGAAAAACGCCGCGAGCGGGAAGCCGCCGAGGACGAAGCCACCGATGGCGATGCTCGCCGAGCCGAAGCCGAACTCGCCGAGGTAGGTGTAGCCGTAGGAGAGCCCGCGACTGTCCGCGGGCGTGTAGACCGCGACGGCGTTCTGGTAGAACGGCTGGATCGCAAACAGGAAGAACCCGAAGGCGCCACAGAGCGCCGCGATCGCGACGATCCCCATGCCGGTGACGGGAACGAACGCGACGGCCAGCACCGCGAGGACGGCGAAGATGGTGATCATCCCGCGGGCCGGCGCCACGCGGTCGGTCAGTTTCCCGCCGGCATACTGGCCCGCCATCCCGACGACCAGCAGTCCAACGTAGATGTAATCGGCCGGCTCGATCCCCTCGAGGCTCGCGGGGACGGCGAAGCCGGCCATGGCCTCGAGGCCGTGGAGGATCTCGGGCAGGTAGGTCAACATCCCGCGGTAGTACAGCCCTTCGAACATCACGATGGCGAAGACGACGGCGAACGCGCTCGCGAACAGCGTCCGCGTCTCCGCGAACAGTTCCGAGATCGATAGCGCCTCGTCGGGGCTGGCGTCGACGTCGTCGTCGACGGCTGCCGTCGGATCGAACGATGCGCTGAGGCCGTACAGCACCGCGAGAACGCCGGGGACGGCCAGAACCGCCGCGACGAGTTCCCAGTCGAAGACGACGAGCAGCGTCGCCGTGACGAACGGACCCAGGGCGATGCCGGCGTTCCCGGCGATCCCGTGCCAGGCGAAGACGGTGCCGCGCTCCTCGACCCCGGTGCTGATGAGCGCCAGCCCGGCGGGGTGGTAGATACTGGCGGCGACCCCCCACAGGACGAGGGCGACGGCGATCGCGTAGACCGACCTCGCGAACGAGAGGATGAGGAAGGCCCCGCTCATCCCCGCGAGACAGTACAGGATGAGCCGCTTGGTCTCGTATCGGTCCGAGAGGATGCCGCTCGGCAGCGCGCCGATTCCGAAGAGCGCGTAACCGAGCGCGACGATCTGTCCGAACAGGGCGACACCGGTGTCGAACGTATCGAGCCAAACCACCAGGAAGATCGGGATCGACGTCTCGAACCAGTGGACGAGCGCGTGGCCGGCCATGGTGAAGCCGGCGATCGATCGATCATTGCTATCGAGTGCCATCGAATCGTCTCGTTGTTGAAACGGGTCTCTCTGGACACTTAGCGGCTTGGATCCCGACACCACCCGATCGCTCCCTGACGGGCGCGAGGTCGACCGCCCCTAGAACAGGAACCGCTCCTCGAGGTCCCGGGGAAGAATCACCTCGAGTTTGCCCTTCGACTCGTACTCGCGGATCATTTCGATCATTGTCTCGAAGGCCTCGAGGTGGTCGCCCTCGAGGCGGTGGAAGAAGAGACCGGTGATCCCGCGCCGTTCGACGGTGTGCTCGAGCGCGGTCCGGACGCGGTCGGCGCTGGGGTTGCCGATTCTGGAGGCCAGTTTCGTATTCGTCGTATACCCCTGAGCCGGCGGGCCGCCGCCGAAGCCGATCGAGTGGTACTCGTCGACGAGTTCGATCGACGTCGCGTCGTACTGGCCGAACGGGTAGGCGAAGTAGTCGGCGCCGTCCTCGAACCCTCGCTCGACGAGCCACTCCTTGCCCGCCCGGATCTGGGTCTCCTGTTCGTCGGCGTCGAGTTCGGGCAGTTTCGGGTGATTCTTCGCGTGGTTCGCGACGCACCAGCCGGCGTCCCGGAGTTCGCGGAGTTGGTCGACCGTCAATCGGGAATCGCCGCCGACGTCGCCGCCGCCGATGTACCCGGAGTTGACGAACGTCGTCGCGGGATAGTCGTACGACTCGAGGCGCGGCAACGCTTCCGTGTAATCGGTGACGTGTGCGTCGTCGAACTGGATCATCACCTGCCCCGTCTTCGGCCGCGGCGTGAAGTGAAGGTCGTCGAACCAGACCGTCCGTCGGTCTCCCTCGGTCGTCCAGAGGCGCAGGGACACTTTCCGGACGCTCGCCGCGTCGAACGCCGGATCGGTCTCGCTGACGCCGAAGTTGTACCGCTCGAGGGGGAGGTCGCCGACGATTCCGCGGCGGTACTCGATCGCGGCACCCTCGTCGTCGACCAGTCGGAGCCACGGGACGACGAGTTCGTCCGCCGCGACGGCGACGCCGGGAACGACGTCGGTAAGATCGCGCGGGTCGGCGAACGTCCTCGTGAGTCTAGCCATTTGCTCGGTCTCACCGACCGTCAGTCGGGCGCTCTGCGAGCCGATGGCGGCGCGGTCCGGATCCGCCGTCAGCGTCCCGCCGGCGACCGCCCACGCCTCGAGGTCCTCGAAGTCGTCAACGGTTCCGGCGACGTCGGGGAGATCCGCGGCGGGATCGCTCGCCGGCGGCGACGAGTCGTCGCCGTTCTCTGCGTCCTCGTCGAGCGCGGGCAAGTCGGCACAGCCCGCTAGCCCGAGTCCCGCCGTCGACGCTGCTGCCGCGAGATACGTTCGTCGGTTCATCGACGAAGAACAAATCTGCAAGCAATATTGTTACGATTGAATTACTATCCAGTAGACGAAAACAAACGCCGAAAACGTCGGTGCGAAACGCCTCGATCACGAACGCGCGCGACGGAACACAGACCGGGAGTCGGTCAGTCGGCTTCGATATCCTCGTCCTCGAGATCGATCGCCGTCGAGACGTCGGCGTCGTCCGGTTCGTCCTGGCCGCCCACGACGAGGTCACCCCCCTCGGTCTCGACGTAGACGTCGTCGGCGAATCCGCCCTCCGCGTGGGGGTGTTCGGGGTCGTCGAGTTTTTCGGGCGTCGAGGGTGCCTCGGGAAGCCCCTCCGGCGGTTCGAACTGGCCGAGCGGGTCGTCGATCGTGATATCCCACCGCTCGAAGAAGTCGCCGTAGCGCTCGTGGTGGGCCTCGAGTTCGTCGACCGGAATCTCCAGCATCTCGGTCCAGCCATGGTTGTAGAAGTCGAAGTTGGCCTGAATGTGAGTGATCTCGCGGGCTTCGGCCTCGGAGAACCCTTCCTGCAGCGCTCGCAGGTAGCTATCCATCGTCGCGTCGAAGAGGCCGTCGAGGTGGGCCTTTCGCTCCTCGGCGTGGGCGGGGTCGGCCTTCCCGGTGAAAATCTTCGTGTGCAGTCTGACCAGGCCCGCGTTGGCGACCGAACGGACGCCCGGCGTCTCGAGGGCCTTCCGATAGGCGAAGTGTTTCGCGTTTTGACGGAGTTTCATGCGACGATATAGGGAGCAGCGCCTAAAGAACGGTTCGGACAACTATGCAGGTCCGGCCCCGATATCGACGGCTCGCTCGGACGGGAGACCGTCAGAGATAACAGCAAACCTTGCGAAGTCAACTATCGGAAACGAAAGCTCGACGTGTGATTACCGATTTGAAGGTTCACATCCAATTTCATCATACAACTGTTGCAGGGAAACTCCCGTTGGGTAAAATAGACGAGATAGCAACCCACTTTAACCCGCATTACGAACGGTCCGAATATGACCCATTACGTGATCATCGGTGACGGAATCTCCGGCAGTTCGGCTGCCGAGACCCTCCGGGAGGAGGATCCGGAGGCGACGATTACCGTCATCACCGATGAGGGGGAGCCACTGTATAACCGCATTCTCATCAAGGAACACGCGAAGGGCAAACTGCCGGAAGCCCCCATCTCGATTCACGACGAAGAGTGGTACGACGAGCGCGATATCGACCTCTCACTGAACACTCACGTCACGAGCGTCGACACGGACGAGCGGGTCATCCACACCCACGACAACGGCGATATCGAGTACGACAAGCTCCTGGTCGCGACCGGCGGAACGCCGACGCAGCTCCCGGTCGAAAACAGCGACGCCGACGGGATCCACCACTTCTGGACGTTTCAGGACGCTCGCGGGATTCGCGAGCACGCTGAGCAGTCCGACCGCGGCGTCATCGTCGGCGCCGGCCTGCTGGGCATCGACTTCGCGGCCGTCTGCGGCGCGCAGGGCATCGAGGCCGACTACCTGATGCGTGGCGGCCGCTGGTGGCGCTACGCGCTCTCGGACGACGGCGCCGAGATCATGCACAAGGGCATGCGCGAAGTCGGCGTTGAACCGGTCTTCGACAGCGGCGTCGACCGCTTCGAAGTCGACGACGACGGCCACGTCACCGCCGCGGTCGACCCCAACGGCGACCGCTACGACTGTGACTTCGCCGGCGTCGCCATCGGCCTCACCTTCAACACGGAGTTCCTCCGCGGAGCCGGCCTCGAGCAGAACAACGGACTCGTCGTCGACGAGTACATGCAGACCAACGTCGACGACGTCTACGCCGCCGGCGACATCACGCGCTTCTACGACGTCCTGCTGGGCGATCAGGCCCAGAACGGCTCGTGGGGCTCGGCCAAGGAGCAGGGTCGCGTCGCCGCGGTTAACATGGCTGCCGACGACGAGGCAGAGGAGTTCGAGTGGGTCTCCTCGTACTCCATCACGCACTTCGACTTCCCGTTCCTTTCGTTCGGTCACCCGACGCTCGGCGACGAACACGCCGAGCGCAAGTACAGCGACACCGAGTGGCGCCGCATCGCCTTCAAGGACGGCAAGATCGTCGGCGGCGTCCTCATCGGCGACCTCTCGCCACAGAGCAAGTTCAAACAGCTGATGCGCGAACAACGCAAGGTCGCCGACCAGGCCGAGGTCCTCCTCCAGCAGCAGGTCGATCTCGACGAACTCGCGCCGACACAAGAACAGTAACGGCCGCCGACGGGAGCCGGCCGAACGATGGCCGGCACTCGAGGCGCTCGTTCGTCCGTTCGCGTCTTTTGCTCCCCTGCGTTCGGGTATCAACGACGTCGTACCGAGGGTCACCTCCGCGGTTCGTCACCGCTTCGGCAGTTCCGACTCGAGGCTGCGCTTTTGATTTCCGGTCGATTCGGCGGAATCGTTAAGTAGTACCACGACATTTGGTAACGATGAACATGGCTTCCGGCGAACTTCTCCAACGACAGCTCCGACTCGAGCGCGCCGACTCCGTCTCGACGGGCGCGACCGTCCGCCACGTCGACCAGCTCGACACCGACACGCTGGAGGCGTTCTACGAGAGTCTCGAGGCGAACCGCACGCTGGCGGAATCGGACGTCGACCTCGAGGCTGGCGATATCATCGTCTTCACCGAGTACTATCGGGTCGTCTGCGCCTAGGCCGCTCCGGTTCGTCGGCTCCCGTTCCGTCGAAAGTATCGAAGTCGTTTTCCCGCGTGCGCGCCTTCGGTGACCTATGAACGGCGACAGCGACATGACCCTGGCGTTCGAGCTCGAGGCGCTGAAAGAGTTCGCCTCGCCCGAGAGCGTCTTCGAAGACGCCAGAGGCTGGACGGAGTACATCGGCGTCGTCTCCGAGAAACCCACGTACGTCGTGACGAACTTCACTCGGAAGAACCGCATCCGACAGGACTTCTTCTCCGGACCGCGGGGCAAAGCCGAGAGCCTCGAGGGCGTCAAAGACCAGTTCGACACCGACCGGTACGTCTTCATCGGCTCGACCGAGGAGGACGAACAGCTCGCCGACGAGGTCGACTGGGAGTACTTGGACGTCGAGAACGCCGCGGAGGCGGCCGACTGGATCATCGCCGCGAACACCGAGACGGGCGACGACGACGCCGAACCGGTCCGCGACGACTGGCCCTGAGGATTCGGTCCGATCGCGGCGTCTCGCTTCGTTCACTCGTTCTACTCACGCAAGCCGGATCGCGCTGCCGATGGCCCGTGACTTATGTGCAGTCTCACCAATGGGCCGGTATGGAAACGCGTGACTTGGGCCCGACCGGCCACGAAAGCACGGTTGCGACCTTCGGTGCGATCGCGCTCAACTGGCTCGAGCAGGAGGGCGCGAACCAGATGGTCGAACTCGTCCTCGACCGCGGCGTCAACCACTTCGACGTCGCGCCGACCTACGGCGACGCCGAACTCAAGCTCGGTCCCAAACTCCGCCAGCACCGCGAGGAGATCTACCTCGGCTGCAAGACCCAGGAGCGGGACTACGACGGCGCGCGCCGCAAACTCGAGCGCTCGCTCGATCGGCTCGGCGTCGATCACATCGACCTCTATCAGGTCCACGGCCTCGAGTATGAGGAGGAACTCGAGGAGATCACGGGCAACGACGGTGCGCTCGCGGCGTTTCGCGACGCCAAGGAGGAGGGTCTGATCGGCGATATCGGCCTCACGAGCCACGGGAACCCCCAACTCATCCTCGACGCGATGGATCGGATCGATGACCTCGCAACGGTGATGTTCCCCCTGAATCCGGTCGTCGCCGCGAAGGACGACGACGATCACGATTACGAGGCCGTCCTCGGGCGCGCAGACGAGGAAGGAATCGGTACGCTCGGAATCAAGGCCTTCGCGAAGGGCTCGTGGCCCTCGACCGAGGAGTTGCCCGAAACTGATCGGCCGTACGCCAACTGGTACGAGCCGGTCGATACGCCCGACGAGATCCGCGAACGGTTCGACTTCGCCGCGTCGCAAGGACTTTCGACCGTCGTCACGCCCGGCGATCCGAAGCTCGTTGCGATGGTGCTCGACGCCGCCACCCGGTACGACGGAATGGCCGAGAGCGAACAGCGCTCGCTCGTCGAGGAGGCGCGCCACGACGACAGCCCGGTTCCCGAACAGCTCCACCACTGAACCCCTGAACCGCCCGCGACGGCGAGCCGACCCGCGAGACCACATGGACGTTCCACGCACCGTCACGACCGCCCTCGAGGACCGCCCGATCGAGGGCGCGGTCTGTCTGGAAGCCGGCGCCGGCGTCGGCAACGCGACGGCGGGACTGCTCGCGAGCGGCGCAGCCAGAGTCTACGCCGTGACCGACGATCGAACGCACGCGGAGACCGTGCTCGAACGGATCCGGACGGACCGCGACGCCGTCGACCAGAACCGAAACCGAGATGGAGAGCGGATCGAACGGCGACTCGCCGTCCTCGAGGCCGACCTTCGGGCGATCCCCCTTCCCGACGACGCCGTCGAGGTGATCACCGCACACGGGCTGTTCAACGTGGTTCCGCCCGCCGACCTCGACGCGATCGCCGGCGAGCTGACCCGCGTCGCCGCACCTGGCTGTCATCTCCTCGTCGACGACTACGAGCCGCCGCCCGACGACGCCGCCGTTCGTGACCTCTTCGCCCTCGAGAACGCGGCCGCACAGTTCGCCGACGGAACGCCGATGGTAACCTTCTACCCGGCGGAAGTGCTCGGTCGGCTGTTCGCCGGCTACGGGTGGACGGTCGATCGGCACCGAACGCTGTTGGACCCCGTCCCGTGGACCGCGAGCCACCTCGAGGCCCACACCGAGGTGGTTCGCTCGAGGGTAGATGCGCTCCCCGCGGACTCGGAACTGGGGGCCGCGTTGCTCGAACGGGCCGATACCCTCGTCGAAGTGATCGGCTCGGAGTCGACCGGCGAGATGTACAGCCTCGCCCTGCGCCGGCCAGAGTGAGCGCCGACGAAAGATCTCGGTCGGCGACTGCGGCCGTTGCGACGCCTCGAGTCGTCGCCCTTTTGGCTCGTCCCCCCCAACGAGGAGCAATGGCAGAGCCCCGCGTCCCGGGATCCGGCGGCGACCGGCACCTCGAGCTTCCCTGCGGCAACTCGATCGACCCCCACGAGATCGATCTGGGGATGCGCGAGTACTCCTGTCCCTGCGGCGCGTCCCACGCCGTCGTCACGGACGTTCACCCGCCCTCGCGGTTCTTCCCCGAATCGCTCGTCGCCGTCCTGCGGGAGACGATCGAGCCGGCCGACGAGTTCGAGGAGTTCGGCACGCCCCATCTGCTTGGCGTCGTCATGGAGGAGTTCCCCGAGAAGGTCCGCACCTACGACGCCAGCGACGACGGCGCCGTCGGCTACGCGATGCTGTGGGTGACCGACTTCGACTCCCGGCGGCTCCACGAGATTGTTGTCGAACTGGTGGTCGAACTGATGGAACACGCGGTCAGCCACGCCGACGACGATACCGCCATCTCCGAGTTCGAGACCCAGATGCTCGAGTTCGACATCGAGGAGTTCGTCGACCAGTACCGTCGCCAGCGCGAGTTCGAGAGCGAACACGACCGCGCGCTGTAACGGCCCCGGGCCACGTTTTCTGGCGAGTCGCGTCCGATAGCGGCCCGCCCGATCCGTCACGACGGGACGGAGACGGCCAACCGCAACCCACCCGCGTCGCTTTCTTCGACCGCGACCGACCAGCCGTGGGCCTCGACGACCTCGGCGACGATCGCCAGCCCGAAGCCGGTTCCCTCGGCGTCCGTACTGTACCCCCACTCGAGGACGCGGTCGCGTTCGCCAGGCGGGATTCCGGGCCCGTCGTCGGCGATCGCGAACCCCTCGAAGGTCGGCTCGACCGTGACGGTAACGGGCTCCCCGTCGCGTTCGCCGCGGTTCGTCGTCTCTTCGTCGAGATCCGCCTGGGTCCCCTGGGAGCCGGGGCTCGCGGAGTCGTGTTCGACGGCGTCCTCCTGAGCGTGCGAAGGAGGGCTCGTTGAACCGTGTTTGACGGCGTCCTCGGGAGCATCAGCGACCGAGGGCTCGGAAGACACACCGTGTCTTCCGTCGTCCTCCTGAGCGTGCGAGTCAGGGCTCGTCGAACCGTGTTCGACGGCGTTGCGGAACACGTTCTCGAAGAGGACCCGGAGCCGCTCCTCGTCGCCGTCGACCGTCGGCAGCGCCCCGTCCCAGACTACCTCGAGGTCGCCCTCGACCGTCCGGTCGGCGCGCTCGACGACGGCGGCGAGGTCGACCGGCTCGGTCTCGGTCAACCGCCGGCCGCTCCGGGCTAAGGTCAGGACGTTCTCGACGAGTTCGTCCATTCGGGTAAGGGCCCACTCGAGCTCTTCGACGTAGCGGTCGGTCTCGTCGTCGTCGCCGTCGATCCGGCCCGCGAGGAGTTCGAGGTGGCCCGTCGCGAGCGTCAGCGGGTTCCGGAGATCGTGTGAAACCGTACTGGCGAAGGCCTCGAGCCGTTCGTTCTGGCGCTCGAGTTCGCGGCCGTGCTCCGCGAGTTCGCCCTCGCGCTCGGCGCGGTCGAGGGCGGCTTCGGCGTTGGCCGCGAGGATCCGCGCCAGCGTCAGCGCCTCCGGATCGAAGTCGTTGGTCTCGAGCGAACTCACGATGAAGACCCCGTGATCGCCGAGCGGAACGTGGCCCTCGCTGCGGATCGGCGTCTCGGGGTTGCGAACGTTCGGCGCCTGCCGGACGTCGCCGTGGACGATCGCCTCGCCGGCCTCGTAGGCGTCCCAGGCGATCCCGCCGCCGGGTTCGATGTTCGACGGGATCCCATCGAACAGTTCGAGCACGCGGTCGCTCATCGCGACGGGAACGAGCCCGCCCTGCTCCTCGTCGGTCGCGTCCGGCGAACCGTCGCTGACGGGCGGCTCGCTCTCGCTAGGGGCGCGAGCCGCCGATCGCGTCAGCACGTTCGGCTCGTACAGGTGAACGGAGTTGAGATCGAGGTCGAGCGCGTCGGCGGCGATTTCGGTCACGATGCGGGCGATCTCGTCGGTCTCGGTCGCCGCCATTAGCCGGCGCGTCCCGTCGTGGAGCCGTCTGATCCGCCGCTCGCGCTTCGTCCGCTCCGAGACGTCGCGGATCACGCCGACGCTCCCGGTCAGCGTTCCGTCGTCGACCAGCGGCGCGACGTTGACTTCGGCGTCGCGGGTCGTTCCGTCGACCACTTCGACGGTCAGGTCGACGGTCTTCCACGTCCGACCGTCGATCGCTCGGACCGCCTCGAGCGTCGAGCGGATGCGGCCGGCGTCTTCGTCGGCGACGAAGTCGTCCACCGGCCGGCCGAGGAGTTCGTCGCGCGTCGTCTCGAACGCGTCGGCCATGGCTTCGTTGGCCATCTCGATGCGGTCGGACTCGTCGAGCACGTACATCGAGTCCCCGACCGTTTCCACGACCGTTCGATACCGTTCGAGGTCCTGCTCGCGTTCGCACTCTCGGTTCGGGCCCCCTGGCACCGCCCGCTGATCCGTCCGAGCGCGGCTCGCTTGGTTGGCGTCCGGTCCGCCCACGGTTTGCAACTGCTCGCGGAGTCGCTCGACCGAATCCGTCCGTCCCTTCGGAACGTAGCCCGAGAATCCGGCCGTGATCGCCTCGCTGGCGAGCGTCTCGCTCCCGTCGGCGGTGTAGAGGAGAAACGGGGCGGTCGCCAGTCCGTCGGCTCGCAGCGAATCGTACAGCGCGAGCGCGTCCGTCTCCGGATCGTCGAGGCGGTATTCGGTGACGACGCAGGCGTACGCGTTCGACCCGTCCGCGAGCGCGTCGCGGAGGGCGGCCGCGGTCGCCACCTCCTCGAGTTCGATCGCGGCGTCGGCCGCGAAGTCGCGCGACAGCCGCCGTCGATCCGTCTCGTCGGGATCGACGTACAGCACGGCTTTTGACGGCATCGAACGTGTGCGTCCGGCGTCGACCATCTCGTTGCGTCCGAACAGTAACGGGGCCACGATAAGCGATTCGGCCGGCGCGCGTGGACTCGCCCGTCCGATCGCCGAACTGTCGACCTCGAGACGGAGGACGCGGACGGACGCCGATCCGTAAAACGGCAGGGCGGATCACGCCGAAGATGAGATAAAATATGGGTAATTTCCGTCGAAACGGCACGACGGACCGTGCCGTCGACGACCCGTATCGAGGGTTGGGTTCGAATTTCGAAAAGCCATTTCGAGATTCGTACTGTATCGTGGGGCTTATTACGATGTGCGAACTCCAGACGAACAAGAGAAATGAGTACGGACCAGCCAAGCGAGGGCGAGACAGGGGACGGACGCACGATTCTGCTGATCGGGAGCGGCCCGATCCAGATCGGACAGGCAGCCGAATTCGACTACTCCGGCGCACAGGCCTGCCGGGCGCTGCAGGAGGAGGGCGCCCGCGTCGTCCTCGTCAACTCCAACCCCGCGACGATCATGACGGACCCGGAGATGGCCGACCGTGTCTACATCGAGCCGATCACGACCGAGGCCATCTCCGAGATCATCCGCAAGGAGCAGCCCGACGGCGTCATCGCCGGCCTGGGCGGCCAGACAGGCCTGAACGTCACGGCCGAACTGGCCGAGGAAGGCGTTCTCGAGGAGTACGACGTCGAGATCATGGGAACGCCGCTGGACACCATCTACGCCACGGAGGACCGCGACCTCTTCCGCCAGCGCATGGAAAAGATCGGCCAGCCGGTTCCCGCCTCGACGACCATCTCGCTCGACGAGGGCGAGGAGGTCTCGGAGATGACCGAGGAGGGCCTGAAAGAGCGCGTCCAGGCCGCCGTCGACGAGGTCGGCGGACTGCCGGTCATCGCACGCACTACGTACACGCTCGGCGGTTCGGGCTCGGGCGTCGTCCACGAGATGGACGAACTGCTGCGCCGCGTTCGCAAGGGTCTGCGCCTCTCGCGTAACAGCGAGGTGCTGATCACCGAGTCCATCGCGGGCTGGGTCGAGTACGAGTACGAGGTCATGCGCGACGCCGACGACTCCTGTATCATCATCTGCAACATGGAGAACATCGACCCGATGGGCATCCACACCGGGGAGTCGACGGTCGTCACTCCCTCGCAGGTCGTCCCCGACGAGGGTCACCAGGAGATGCGCACCGCCGCGCTCGAGGTCATCCGCGAACTCGGCATTCAGGGCGGCTGTAACATCCAGTTCGCGTGGCGCGACGACGGCACCCCCGGCGGCGAGTACCGCGTCGTCGAGGTCAACCCACGCGTCTCCCGCTCCTCCGCGCTGGCCTCGAAGGCGACCGGCTACCCGATCGCCCGCGTGACCGCGAAGGTTGCGCTCGGCAAGCGCCTCCACGAGATCACCAACGAGATCACCGGCGAGACGACCGCCGCCTTCGAACCCGCGATCGACTATGTCGTCACCAAGGTCCCGCGCTGGCCCAAAGACAAGTTCGACGACGTCGACTTCGAACTGACAACGGCGATGAAGTCGACCGGCGAGGCGATGGCCATCGGCCGCAGCTTCGAGGAGTCGCTGCTCAAGGCGCTTCGCTCTTCCGAGTACGAACCCGACGTCGACTGGGACGAGGTCGGCGACGAGGAACTCGAGGAGCAGTATCTGGCTCGTCCGTCGCCGGACCGTCCCTACGCCATGTTCGAGGCGTTCGAACGCGGCTACACGGTCGACGAGATCTGCGAGCTGACGGACATCTACGAGTGGTACACCGAGCGCTTCAAGCGCATCGCCGACGCCACGGTCGCCGCCCAGGAGGGCGACTTCACCGAGGCCGCGATCGCCGGTCACACGAACGCGACGATCGCCGCCGCGGCGGGCGCCGACGTCGGCGCCGTCGAACAGGAAGTGCCGGGTCGCACCTACAAGCAGGTCGACACCTGTGCCGGCGAGTTCGAGGCCGAGACGCCGTACTACTACTCCGCGCGCAAGAACGAGTTCGAGTCGGGGCCGCTGAAGGGCGACGCCGCGGCCGGCGAACTCGAGGTCGACCGCGACATCGAGAGCGTGATCGTCGTCGGCGGCGGTCCGATCCGCATCGGGCAGGGCGTCGAGTTCGACTACTGTTCGGTCCACGCGGTCCAGGCGCTTCGCGACATGGGCATCGAGGCCCACGTCG
Organism: Haloterrigena salifodinae; assembly: GCF_003977755.1. Classification (NCBI taxonomy): domain Archaea; kingdom Methanobacteriati; phylum Methanobacteriota; class Halobacteria; order Halobacteriales; family Natrialbaceae; genus Haloterrigena; species Haloterrigena salifodinae. The sequence continues at coordinate 1,431,638 of NZ_RQWN01000001.1, read as the reverse complement.
TCAACAACAACCCCGAGACCGTCTCGACCGACTACGACACCTCCGACGGGCTGTTCTTCGAACCGATCACCGCCGAGGAGGTCGCCGACGTCGCCGAGGCGACCGGCGCCGACGGCGTGATGGTCCAGTTCGGCGGCCAGACCTCCGTCAACATCGGCGAACCGCTCGAGGACGAACTCGAGCGCCGCGGACTCGACTGCGCGGTCATGGGTACGAGCGTCGAAGCGATGGACTTGGCGGAGGACCGCGACCGCTTCAACGCCCTGATGGACGAACTGGGCATCGCCCAGCCCGAGGGCGGCGCCGCCCACAGCAAGGAGGAAGCGATGGAACTCGCCCACGAGATCGGCTACCCGGTCCTCGTGCGCCCCTCCTACGTGCTGGGCGGCCGCGCGATGGACGTTGTCTACGACGACGCGGAACTCGAGACCTACATCGAGGAAGCCGTCCGCGTCTCTCCGGACAAGCCGATCCTGGTCGACGACTTCCTCGCCGACGCCGTTGAACTGGACGTCGACGCCGTCGCCGACGGCGAAGACGTGCTCATCGGCGGCGTGATGGAACACGTCGAGGCCGCGGGGGTCCACTCCGGCGACTCTGCCTGTATGATCCCGCCGCGCTCGCTCGACGACGACACCCTCGAGCGCGTCCGCGAGGTCACCGAGGCCATCGCGACCGCGCTCGACACCGTCGGGCTGCTCAACGTCCAGCTCGCGGTCCGCGACGGCGAGGTTTACGTCCTCGAGGCGAACCCGCGCTCCTCGCGTACCGTCCCATTCATCTCGAAGGCCACGGGCGTCCCGATCGCCAAGATCGCCGCCAAGGTCATGGCCGGCAACACGCTCGAGGACCTCGAGATCGAGGAGCAGATCCCCGAGCAGACCTCGATCAAGGAGGTCGTCCTGCCGTTCGACCGCCTGCCGGGCTCGGACCCGCGTCTCGGCCCGGAGATGAAGTCCACCGGCGAGGTCATGGGCAGCGCCGACACCTTCGGTAAGGCCTACGACAAGGCCCAGGACGCGACGAACAAGCCGATTCCCGAGTCGGGCACCGCGATCATCGACCTCTCGGCCGACAAGTTCCCGGATCCGGAGACCGAAGAAGGCGAGCGACTCGTCGACGGCTTCACCGAGTACTTCGACCTCTGCGAGGAGGTCGACCTCGCACAGGCCGTCCGCGAGGGGAAGGTCGACCTCATCGTTTCCCGCGACCGCGACCTGCTTGAGGTCGCCGTCGAGGAGGAAATCACCTACTTCTCGACGCCCGCCAGCGCGTCCGCTGCGCTCGAGGCGCTCGAGGCGAAGGACGAGCCGATCGACGTGCAGGCGATCACCGACCGTCCGAAGCGCACCGCCGAGTGGGGCCGCTCAGAATAAGGCCGGCTCGAGGGAAGCGAAATCGAGCCGTCACACGGTTCAGATCATCCGGCTGCCAATCTTCAGCGGGAAATTTATCTGGTCCACAATGCCAAGCGATAAAGCGAGTAATTCGATCGCTCAACATATACGGTAACGAGCGGAATGGGGTATACTATAACTCGTTAAAACGCGGTGCAACCATCGGTGTTACTATTGCTTCTATCCACGCTGCAACACCGATAAGCCATTATAAAATAGCGTAATTGAAGTACTAACTCCAAAAGTGAACGTACCGACGTAAAGAAGAGTTGCTACCAAGCATTTCTCGAGAAGAAAAACTAGATCGACTACTCGCCTCCTGTGGGAGAATCGACGGGGATAATCGGACGCTGTGTCAATAGACCTATAGACACTCTGACAAAAAGAGGACGGTCGATGCGGTAAGCGGAGGATCGGATCTTCTTGTCCGTATCACTGCTACTCCGATTGCCAATAGAGTATCGAAGCCGCTGCAACGAGTCCGGCCACAACTACTGGAGTTGAAGCGACGAGTATTGTCTGTTCGATCGTAACGTAGTCAGACAGTATATATAGTATTGCTGTCGCTAATGCCCCGGCCAATATGACAATGTTTGCAGTGTGGCGTTCGACACTTTTGTTGCTTCTATTCATACAGTGATTGAACTTTATATTAGATCCGCAGCAATTTTTCGATCAAGAGAGTGCTACGAGACTGCACGATTGCGACGGTCGCCGAAGCGGCGGGTATCGATAAAGTGACGGCCAGTACGATCTTCCGTCGAGGCGAAGCGAAACTGGTGAAATCGGCTCTCTCCGGCCCGGGACGGGGAGACCGACTCGAGCCGTGACGATTCGATCGGCTCAGCGCCCGAACCGGATGTTGACCGTCGTCCCGTCGGTTTCCGTCTCCTCGACGGACACCGCGGGGAGGACCGCGCGCAGTCTCGTCGGGACGAGCCCGCCGGCGACCGCGCTGATCGTCGCGAGTCGCTTCCGACACAGCGAGTAGCCGCCCGCGAACGCGACCAGGCCGAACAGGACGCGGTCGACGGCGGGTCCGGTCAGTCCGGAGTTGATGGCGACGGCCGCGAAGGCGAGGCAGACGAGGAAGTCCTCCGGCGCGCCCGAGTAGCGGACGTACCGACGAGGCCGGTGCCAGCGCCCGAGGACGTGGTTGTAGACGCCGTTTTCGGTCACGGGATTCCACGGCTCGCGCTCGGCGCTACCCCCGAGGACGTCCGAGAGCGAGTGGAGGGCGGCGGCCCCGACGGCGACCGTCAGCACCAGGAGCGCACCAGACCCCGTCAGGACGGCGAGCGCTGAGAGCACGAGCGTCGCGACCGAGAACCAGACCGGAAAGTGCAGCGTCTTCCGGTGGCGCGCCACCAGATCAGCGTCGGGCGCCAGACCGCCGAGGAACGCGGCCGCAAGCAGCGCCGGGCCGCCGTACTCGCCGACGGCCGGCAGGAGGAGCACGGCGGTCGCGAGGGCCATGAACCCGTGGGTGAGCGCCATCATAGCGATACTGTTCGGTACGTAGTTCTCAATCCTGATAAAGAAGCGCCTTTTCGCGGTCGTGTTAGTCAGGGGAGACTCGAGAGGCGACGGTCGATCAAACCGTACTCGAGCGAGGGCCCTCAAATCACGACGATAGCGCGACGAGAAGAACGTCGCGGCCGTATCGCCGGCCGCGTTCCTCCGGCGAGATGGAGTCAGAACAGCGAGAGCGAGGTCGTCTTCCGCCGGGCGTTGCCGACGACCTTGGTCAGGTACTGCCAGGTCGTCGTTCGGTCGCCGACAGGATCGGTTCGGCCGGCGCGCATCGCCTCGAGGACCGTCTCCGTCGAGGGTGTATCGGTGGTGGAAGGGACGGCGTCAGCGGGGAGTCGAACGTCGGTGGCGGCGCGGCCGACGTTCTCGGGCCGGTGGGCGTCGCTGGCGCCGAACCGAGGGAAGTCGCGGCGGGTCGCGAACCGGTCTGCCTGCCGGTTGCGGACGTTCGTGACGGCGTGGGCGTTGTAGACCTCGACGCCGTCGACACCCTCGATCGCGGCCTCGCGGGCGCCGTGGCGCGAGCGCTGGAACGGGTGGGCGACGACCGCGATTCCGCCGGCCTCCCGCACCGCTCGGGCCGTTCGGGGGAGTGGACGGCCGGGTTCCGGCGCGGCGTCGACGCCGAGCGCGAGCAGGTGACCGTCGGCGGTCGAGACCTCGCAGCCGACGATGACGAGGAGGTCGTCGGGTGCCAGCCGCGCGACTTCGCGGGCGCCGTCGATCGTGTCGTGATCGGTGACGGCGATCCCGTCGAGGCCGGCGCGGCGGGCGGCGTCGACCAGTTCCGCCGGCGTCGTCGTCCCGTCGTAGGACGCCGCGGTGTGAACATGGGGATCGATTCGGAGCGTTTGCGGCCCCGGATCGACCCCGGCGTACTCGGCCCGACTCGTCATAGGTAGCCGAACTCGAGGCCCAGCGCCAGGCCGACGGCCGCGACCGCGGCGAGGCCGGCCAGCACGTGGGTGCCGTCGGTCTTGTAGGCCTTGTAGTCCGAGACCATCAGCGGGCAGGCGGCGGCGACGAGCAGCCCCGCAACCCAGCCGTTCCACGGGCCGACGAGGGCGGCGACGAAGTAGTTCGCGACGACGAGGAGGTTCGTGTGGACGACGGTGGTTCCGTGGTAGTAACTGGCGCCGCCGTCGGAGCCGAACCCTTCCTCGTTGTGCCGAACCAGTCGCAAGCCGCCGAAGGCGAGCACGAGGAAGCCGACGACGAGGCTGGCGAGCACGTGCGGCGCGAGGACGAAGTGATAGAGCAGCACCGCCGGCACCAGGTAGGCGAAGATGTCGATGAAGGAGTCCACCTGCCGGCCGAAGGGTGACGACGTCCCCGTGCGGCGGGCGTACCAGCCGTCGGCCTTGTCCAGCAGGAACGCGCCGAACATGGCCAGCAGCGCCCAGTTGGGTTCGCCGCCGACGAACAGCAGCGCGCTGGCCCAGCCGACGAACAGCGCCCCGAGGCTGATGTAGTCGGCGCCCGTCAACTGTTCGAGCACGTTCGTTCGGTCCGCCGTCGTCCCGACGCGCCGATCGGCGAGATCCAGTCGGTTCCTGACGCCCCGTATCGCCTCTCGCAGTTCGTTGGTCATCCGCTCGCGTGACACCTCCACCCGAACCGGAATAAAGCTGCTCCGAGAACTATTTACTTAGTACGGATCTATATAGTTCTTGGTCGCTACGTACCGGTACGGAGTTCCAGATGATCGGCGCGAGGCGGCGAATTCAGCGTTCTCGAGGCGCGTTCCGGTCAGGGCGGCCGTACCGACCGGTGGGAGAACGACCCGACTCTGACGTAGCGGCGGCGGCGCCGCGGGTCGAAGCCGCGGCGCTCGAACAGAGCTCGCGAGGGGCTGTTGTCGAGCGCGACCAGCGCCGTCGCGCGCTCCGCACCCCGTTCCCGAGCGAGTCGGCAGGTCTCGCCGACCAGCGCCGTTGCGATGCCGCGATTGCGGTGGTCGGGATCGACGAAGACGCGCCTGATATACGCCCCCTCAAAGCGCAGTTCCCGCTCGAGGGGATGGATTTCGTGGGTCGCGTCGACGGAGCAAAACAGGTAGCCGCGGGGACGGCCGTCCTCGAGCGCGGCGACGACGAGTTCGTCGGACTGGAGTTCCTCGATCGGCGCGTCGAGCGCCGCGACCGTCGAGGGGTCGCAGGTCTCGACCGCGTACGCGCTGCGTTGAGCCCCGCCGTCGGCGGCCGGCGCGTCCTCGAGTTCGGCGACGTACTCGATCATCTCCGTCGCCGTGATTCCGCGACGTGCGAGCGCGTCGTAGACGGCGCGACCGTACCGATTCCGTGTCAGCCGCCACAGCCGTGGCATTGCGCGAGCGGTTTCTCGGCTCGCAAAATAAGTATTGGGCTGCCGACACCGGGACGTCGACGGTTGCCGGCGACGACGACGATTCAACCGCGCTCGAAGGGGGGCGTGGATTCAGTCGAGCGTGTACCAATCGAACCGTTCGACGGCGTACAGATACGAGACGACGGGCGCGATCAGGCCGGTCACGAGGACGGCCCACGCGGCGATTGTAATCCCGCGTGCGGAGACCGACACCGTCGGTCCGGGGACCCACGACGAGACAGCGACCACGGTCTCGGCGATCAGTTCGGGGGCGTCGGCGTAGAGCACGATCGCGGCGACCGCCGGGAGGACGATCGCCAGGGAGTAGACGACGAACGCGGTCTTGCTCGGCATCACCGCCTCGCGGTTGTTCGTGACCTTGACGCTGCCGAAGCGGGGCGCCACCGTCCCGATACCCGTCGCGAGCGCGGGCGTCACGACGGCGCCGACGGCGGTGCCCGCGGCCAGCGCGGCCGTCCGCTCGAGCGGGAGCGGGCTGGCGAGGCCGAGGGCGAGCGAACCGACGAGGCCGATCGGGCCGGCGACGAGCGCGCCGGCGACGACCAGTCCGGTGATCGCCTGTCGGCCAGACAGCGGCGACGCCACGACGGCGGGCAGCCCGCGGCCCAGATCGCCCAGCGGGTTGAGCGTGAACAGCGCGCCGGCGGCCCAGACGAGGTACACCGAGAGGATCACGGCGATGTACGCGGGCACGCGTCCGGTCTGGACGATCTCTTGGAAGAACACGATCGAGCCGAACAGCGGGTAGGCGACGTACGCCAGCCGGATTGGCGCTCGCTTCGTCCGTCGGATCGCGGTGACGGCCACCGTTCGGACCGGCCGCGAGAGGCCGCGACCGAGCAGGGCCGCGAGCCGGTTCGACGACTCCGTCGCGGTCGCCTCTTCCTCCTCGAACCGGGCTGGATCGGCGAACCAGTGGACGCGTGCGGTAACGATCGCAGTAGCGAACGCGGCGGCGCTGACGATAATGGCACCGACGAGCGCGCCCACGATCGCCGTACTTGAGGCGTCGACGTTCGGAACGGCCGCGAGCAGGATGTGGCCGGACCAGCCCAGCGGCGTGTCCTGGAGGAGCGAGAACAACCAGCTCGTGAGCCCATCGATGCGGCCCGTCGCGAACACCCAGAGGTACGCGATCCAGAACGCGGCGAACACCAGGATGCGGAAGCGAGCGATCGGTTCGTAGACGGTGACCAGATGGCGGACCCAGGTTCCGATCACGAAGCCGATCGGGAAGGCAGTGACGAACGCGAGACAGACAAACAGCGGGCCAAACAGAACCGGCCAGATCGCTCCCGCGCCGTAGGCGAACGCGGCCGAGATCAGTATCGTCGCCGGCACGATCCAGACACCGAATAGCAGAATTTCAGCGCCAATGACGCCAATGACGACGTTCCGTAACGAACTCGAGGTCAGTAGAAAAGCTGGTTCGTCGGGATCTGCCGCCGACGAAAATGTGCGTAACGTTGCGAAGAAAATCAGGAAGAACCAGCCGACGCCGACGCCGCCAGTGACGAAATCAGTTGTGAATGCGGCTTGGTCCGAGGACACCCCGTCGGCGAATTCCACGCCCAGTCCCGGGAAGATGTAACCGCTTGCAAAGAGGACTGAGCCGCCTACGAGAAGTGCCAGAAACCCCGTTACGAGGAGTTTCGTCGTATCGGACGCGACCGTTCGCACCGTCCGCCGAAACTCCGTTTTGGCGACGAGAGCGGGGATTCCCGTCATCAGTGATCGCCTCCGTTCTCGTCTCGACGTACCGTCGATTCGGGGATCATGATCGGAAACGCGCGCCGTACCCAGTAAATAGTTCGGATATTGTCATTCGAACGGAGTCGATCGAGCGCGTTGTTACCCTCGTTTAGTTTACCGAGTTGGAACGTCTCGGGTCCTTATAGGCCCTCGAGCGTTACTCCGGGTCGCGACCCATGACCGACCAGACCAGACGCGACGTGCTTCGGCTCGCGACCGCATCGGCGACCGTCGGTGTCCTTCCGTTCGGTTCGACGGCCGCCGCGCAATCGGACGACAGCGAGTGGGAACGGGTCGAATCGCCGACCGGAAAAGCGTTGAACGACGCCGTCGATACCGCGGCGGGGCCGTTCGCGGCCGGGGCCGACGGAAACGTCGTCGCCCGCCGCGAGGACGGCTGGCAGACGGTCGTGGCGTACGGCCCGCAGGCCCGGAGCCGTCGTTTGACCGGAATCGATGCCACTGACGACGGCCGAGCGGTCTGGTTCGTCGGCGGCAGCGGCGTCATCGGCGAGTACAACGTCGAGACGCGGACGCTGACCAACTACTCCGCGCCGAAGGGGAAGACCAGCACCTGGGAGGACTGCGCCGTGCGGGGGACCGCCGGCGAGAACGAGCGGGTGTACTTCGTCAACGGCTCCGGCGAACTGCTCGTCGGCGTCCGCCAGGACAGCGGTGCGATGCAGTACGAGGAGGTGATCAAACCCGGCGGCGGCTCGACGATTCCGGGGATCGACTTCCACGCCCGGGAGGCGGGCCACGTCTGTACCACGAGCCAGTTCATCGGGGAGACTGCCGACGGCGGCGAGACGTGGGAGCGGATCGGCATCGACTTCGCGGGTGGCGCGTTCTTCGATCTGGCAAGTCAGGGCCAGCAGGACGTGAACGTCGCCGCCGGCTCCGGCATCGTCTATCGCTACGACGGCTTCCGCTGGACGCCCCACGTCGTCGACGACAAGCGACGGGCGATCCGGGCCGTCGATCGCGACGGGACCGGCGGACTCGCCGCCGGCGACGGCGGGACGGTCTACGAGCGCCGGTCCGCCGGCCAGTGGCGCCGGCACGAAATGAGCGTCGAATCGAAACTCGACGGCGTCGCGATGGGGTCGTCGTACGACATCGCAGTCGGCGACGACGGGACGATCCTCGAACGGCGAGTCGAGGGCACCGGATCTGGCAACGACGAATCCGGCACCGAGAGCGGAAACGAGACGAACGAGACGTCTCAGGCGAGCGTGACGACACTCGACGCCGCGACCCTTTCACTCGACGCCGCCGAACGGCTCTCTGTCGAGAACTACGTCGAGGGCGAGTGGACGACGCCGGGACAGGTGCAGTAACGGCGCGCCAATCGCGGCCGCGATAAATGACACACCTTTAACTTTATTCGGACGAAGAATCGATCATGAACCCCGCTGACGTCCCCGCGATCGAGACCGACGGGTTAACCAAACGATACGGGGAGACGACCGCCGTCTCCGACCTGACGATGGACGTCGACCGCGGGACGGTCTACGGCTTTCTCGGCCCGAACGGGGCCGGGAAGACCACGACGATGCGGATGCTGACGACGCTCACCAGACCGACGTCGGGGACGGCCCGCGTCGCCGGCCAGCCGATCACCGATCGCAACGCCGTTACGCCGCACATCGGCTACCTCCCCGAGGAGCCGCCGATCTACGACGAACTCACCGGGCGCGAGCAACTCGAGTACGCCGCCGGGCTCCGCGATCTGCCGGAAGCCGAGTCGTCCGAACGGATCGAGTCGATGCTTGAGCGGTTCGACCTGCGCGAGGACGCCGGTCGGCGGATCGAGGGCTACTCGAAGGGGATGCGCCAGAAGGTCGGCGTCATTCAGGCCGTGTTGCACCAACCGGCCGTCGCCTTCCTCGACGAACCGACCAGCGGACTCGATCCCCGCGCGGCCCGGACGATGCGAGAGACGATCGCCGATCTGGCCGACCAGGAGATGACGATCTTCCTCTCGACGCACATCCTCCCCGTCGTCGACGAACTGGCCGACGAGATCGGCGTCCTCCACAAGGGCAAACTGGTCGCACAGGGCGACCCCGAAGAGCTGAAATCCCGCGCGGAGACCGGCGAGGCCCGGAGTCTCGAGGAGGCGTTCCTCGAGGTGACCCAGGAGACGCCCGAGGCCGAGGAGCGGTCGGCGGAGCCGTCGATCGAGTAGTCCGTACGGACGTTCCGGCTCCATCCGTCAATGCATTAATGGGTTTGTAAGTGGTATAATTCCAACAACACCATGCACCCGATCCGCGCCCTCCACGCTCTCCGCGATGGTGTGTCCGACAACTCGCTGCGGGTCGCGATTCTCGTCGGCCTCGCGACGGTCCCGTTCACCGTCGCCCTCTCCTGGGATCCGATTGCGGACGATATCGTCGCCGGCGGCTCCGTTTCGGGTGCGCCGCTCTTGCTAGCCGGATTGTTCGTCGGCTACTACTACAGCGATCGAGAAACGGAGAGTCGTCGCGCAGGTATCTGGACCGGTCTCGTCGCCTCGATCGCGGCGGTGCTGGTCTTCGGCGCTAATACGGTCGCGACGATCGTCTCCGAACCGTCGCAATGGGCTGTCGTCGCCGTGATCGGGACGCCGTTTGTCCTCGCTCTCGGCGTCGGATTGATCGTTCTGTTCTCGATGTTCACCGCGCAGTTTGCCGACTGGGTGACGACGAGACTCCGGCGCGCACACCGAGCCCCGGACGCGTCGGACGATGGCGGGTTGACCGTCCCCAATCCGAGGTGGCGGACGATCCTCGCTGCGTACGTTCTCGCTACACCACCCGTGCTGGGCTCCGTATTCCTCGAGATTCCTGCCAGCGGTGCCGGATTCGTCCTCTCGGTGCTCGGGCTGCTGGTTTTGGTTCCCCTCTCGGTAGTCGCCCTCGGTGCGCTTTTCGCCGATGCGACCGCTCCCCGGAGTTCGAAAACAGACTGGGCGCCGAACGCGCTGGCGTACGTCGGCGCCCCGATCGGGACGTACGCACTCGTCTACGCGGTAGCGGCGCTCCGCGGATCGGGTCATCCGGACGGCTACGCCATCTACGCGTTCATCGGCGTCCTCTGGATCACGGCCGTCGTCTACCTCTTCAATCGACATCGGTACTTCGACGCCGGTGGCTCGGCGGTCCGCCAACTGGGATGAACCGGGAGCGGTCGACGCGACGTTTCGGTGGTCCAAGCGGTGACTGCTGCGGTAACGGCGGCGATGACGCTGCGATGACGACGTGACCGTCGGAGTTAGGGGTCGAATACGCCCCGCTGAAGTCCCTCGCGAACGGGCGCGTGTTCCTCGTCCGTCGGCGGCGGCGCCGTAACTAACAGCGCCTCGGGTCGGCCCTATCGGAGGCGCGCACGCCGCGATCGACGTCGGCCGGAACGACGACGACGTCGCCCGGTTCGACGTCGTGCTCGGCGTCGCCCTCGCGGACGACTCCGTCTCCGGACCGGACGCAGATCGCCACGTCGCTACCCGGCGCGTGGACTGGAATGAACTGTCCCGGCTCGAAGTAGCCGAGGACGACCTTCATCCGATCGCTCCGGAAGACCGGCGCGGTGCTGAATCGCTCCTCGTCGTACGTCCGTTCGGTGTCGAAGTCCGTTGCTGGCATCGGTGATCGTCCTCCGGCGGCTCCCGAAATTACGCGTACGGGAGCGTAAACAGGCTGAACAGGTCGCTTTCTCCCGAACGTGTTAGCCCGTCGCGATTGGAACGGGACGTTCGATCGATCGTCGACCAGCGGTCAGCTATTCCAGTAACGTACTAATACGTACACAAATTTTAATAGATATAGATAAAATATTAAATATAAAACCGATCGTCGGATGATCAGTCGTTGACGCATGACTGACAGCGCGGACCTTCCGACGTTTCGACGGCGAACGGCACTAAAAGCCGGCGCGACCGGCCTCGGCGGCGCACTGCTCGGCGCGGCGGGCGCTTCGAAACCCGTTCGGGCGGCGTCCGAGTCCTATCGGTTCCTCTGGGTGAACGCGTGGCTCGCCGACGGCTTGGAGGGCGTTGCGGGCCTTCCCTTTCCCGTCGCGGCGAAACCGCAGTACCAGGAGCGGGCGAGCGAGCTCGGCAGGCGACTCGGCGAGGAGGGTTACGACGTCGTCGGCCTCTGCGAAGTGTTCAACGACGAGCAGGAGACGATCGAAGCCGAGTACGTCGATGGTGCCGGAACCGGGACGGCGATCCAGGGCCCCGGACCGGACGGCGGCGAGAAGGGTGCGGGACTGCTGGATCTGGTCGCGGGCGTCACCGTGACCGACCACGCGACGCTCGAGTACGACGCCGAACCGAGCGACCATCTGACCTACGTCGACGCCCACGTCGGGAAGGGGGCAAACTACGTCGAACTCGACCTCGGCCCCGGGAAGGTCGATCTGTTTACGACGCATCTGGTGTCCGGTTCGCTCCTGCCGTGGACCGACGGCGGCGACGAGGACATCCCGGCGCTCCGAAGCCAGCAACTCGAGGAACTGGGCGCGTTCGTCGCCGAGCGGACCAGCCCGGAGAACGTGACCCTTGTCGCGGGCGATTTCAACGTCGCGCCGGACGGCGCGGCGGCCGACGCCCTCGAGTCGTTCGCGTCGACCGCTGGGCTGTACGACGCGTGGCTCGACCACGGGCGCGGACCGGGCGGCACGAACGACGCCGCGATCGTCGACGGCTGCGCCTTCGATCCGAGCGGCGCGCCGCCGGCGTACTGTCCCGCCGACGACGCGGGCGAGCGAATCGACTACGTCTTCCTCGAGGAGCCGACGGCCGACCACGAGCTGGATCTGCGCGTCGACGCGCTCGAGCGCCGCGTGTTCTGGCGGGAACTCGCGCCGCCGGACCAGTTTTACGCGGACGATAACGGCGAGGTGCCGAACTACCTGGCCGATCACGTCGGACTCGACCTGTCGCTGACGGCGGCGGACGCGTGAGTCGCTGTCCGGTCCGCGATCGGCGTCTCCGCCTCGCGGAGACAGCACGCACTGAGCGAAATCTTCGGTATCCGCAAATCACGGGATGCGCTCGCCCGAACGGACCGACTATCGATCGCTCTCGAGACCCGACCGCAATCCGACCGAGACGCGACCGCGACGAGAGCGGAGTCCGACATTCCTAAGCGCGCGGACTCTGTGGTTCGGGTATGGAGTATTACGAGGCGGCGGATTTCTTATTCGATCTGCGGCGCTTTCGCCCCAAACCGGGGACGGAGTCGACGGCGCGGCTGCTCGCCCACCTCGGCGACCCCCACGACGGGGTCGAGTTCGTGCAGATCGCCGGCTCCAACGGCAAGGGAAGCACGGCGCGGATGGTCGAGCGAAGCCTCCGGGAGGCCGGGCTCTCGGTCGGCCTCTACACCTCACCCCACCTCGAGGACCTGCGCGAGCGGATCCGCGTCGACGGCCGGAAGATCCCCCGCTCGGCGGTCGGCGAGTTCGTCGAGGCGACCCGCGAGTACATCACCGACCGGGGCGCCGACGGCGAGTCGCCGACGTTCTTCGAGACGATGACCGCCATGGCCGTCTGGCAGTTCGGCCGCGAGGACGTCGACGTCGCCGTCCTCGAGGTCGGCATCGGCGGCAAGTACGACGCCACGAGCGTCGTCGACCCCGTCGCGAGCGCGGTCACGAGCGTCACGTTAGAGCACACGGGCATCCTCGGCGACACGATCGGCGAGATCGCCCGCGACAAGGCCCACGTCGCGCCCGCCGACGCCCCGCTGGTGACCGGTACCACCGGCGACGCCCTCGAGGGGGTCCGCGAGGTCGCGGGCAACGTGATCACCGTCGGGGCCGCGGATGCCGACCGCGACGACGAGCCCGACGTCCGCGTCGAGTACGGCGGCCGCGTGAACCACACCGAAGCCGCCGTCACCGTCGAGCGCGGCGACTGGAACCTCGAGACGCGGCTCTCGCTGCTGGGGTCCCACCAGGCCGAAAACGCGGGGATCGCCGCCGTCCTGGCCCGGCAGGTCGCCGACGTTTCGGACGACGACCTCGCGCGCGGGCTGCGAAGCGCCCACTGGCCCGGCCGGTTCGAGGTGATGGACACCGAGCCGCTGGTCGTCTTAGACGGCGCGCACAACCCCGGCGCCTGCGAGACGCTCGCGGCGACGCTCGGCACCTACGACTACGACGACCTCCACCTCGTCTTCGGAGCGATGCACGACAAGGACCACCGCGAGATGGCCGCGACGCTGCCGACGCCCGACTCGGTCGTCGCGACCGAGCCATCTCTCGACCGCGCCGAGGACCGCGACCTCCTCGCGAGCGTGTTCGAAGACGTCGGCGTCGCCAACGTCCGAACGTCGGCCGCCGTCCAGGACGCCCTCGAGACCGCCCTTCGGGAGGCCGACGCCGACGACTGCGTGCTCGTGACGGGCTCGCTGTTTGCCGTCGCCGAGGCCCGCTCGCGCTGGACGAACGCCGGCGTGCCCAAACGGATTCGCGACCGCGAGGACGCCCGGGAAACGCTCGCGACGGCGAACGTTCCCGCCGCGAGCGATACGGAACTGCAGGGCGACGCCGTCCATCGCGTCGTCTCGCTCTCGCTGGGCTACCGACAGGCCACGGCCGTCGAGCGAGAACTGCTGCGACTCGGCGGCGAGTGTGCCCTCTCGGGGCTGCAACGCGACGAGGAGTCGGTCGACGCCGTCCTGATGGGCACCGTTACCCAGTTCGAACGCCTCGTCGAGCGCCTCGAGTCCAACCCCGGACCGGAGGCGGGCTCGGACGCCGACGCGACCGCCCACGGCTTGCTCGAGGTCGCCCGGGTGCTTCGGGAGAGTCTCGAGATCGAACCGGCGGCGGACTCGAGTCCACAGGGGCCGACCGGAGAGTCCTTGAGTCCACGGGAGTCGACTGCGGCGGTCCCGAGCGGCCAGACCGCGACTGCCGGTTCCGACGCCGACGCGGGGCACCCCTGGGACGACCGAACCGCCGTTATGGGCATCCTGAACGTCACGCCGGACAGCTTCCACGACGGCGGCGAGTACGACGCTCTCGAGGACGCCGTCGCCCGCGCCGAGGCGATGATCGAGGCCGGCGCCGACGTGATCGACGTCGGCGGCGAGTCGACCCGGCCCGGCGCCGACCCGGTTCCGATCGAGGAGGAGATCGACCGCGTCGTGCCCGTCGTCGAGGAGATTACCGATCTCGACGCCCTCGTCTCGATCGACACCCGAAAAGCCGCCGTCGCCGAGGCCGCCCTCGAGGCCGGCGCCGACATCATCAACGACGTCTCGGGGCTCGAGGATCCCGAGATGCGCTTCGTCGTCGCCGACCACGACGCGATGCTGGTGTTGATGCACAGCATCGACGCGCCGGTCGTGCCGGGCCGCGAGATCGAGTACGACGACGTCGTCGAGGACGTGATCGACCGCCTCTCCGAGCGGATTCTGCTCGCGGAGAAGGCCGGCATCGACCGCGAGGATATCATCGTCGATCCGGGGATCGGCTTCGGCAAGTCGACTCGCGAAGCCTTCGAGATCCTCGATCGCACCGACGAGTTCCGGGCGCTGGGCTGTCCGATCCTGATCGGGCACTCCCACAAGTCGATGTTCGAACACGTCGGCCGCGAGACCGGCGAGCGCGGCCCGTCGACCGTCGCGGCGAGCGCGATCGCGGCCGATCGCGGCGCCGATATCGTCCGGGTCCACGACGTCCCCGAGAACGTCGCCGCGGTCCGGACGGCGCTCGCGGCCCGGGATCCGAACCGCTTCGACTGGCAGCCCTGACGCCGATCGCTCGAGTCAGGGGACCCGTTACGGTTCGTTTTCAGTAGATAGCAGCACGGTTTCTTTGTTCAGATATGGGTCTGAAAGCGAATCGAGTAATTTGGTAACTACAGGTACGAATCTAAGACTGATACTTCTATAATCTATCGGAAATGTTGGAAGAGCCTTGCTGAATACAGAGCGCGAGTGTTGCACGAGATCGTGACCGATCTACGAGAGCAGTGATCGCTCAGTACAGGAGATATCTGTCTTGGCCAGCACCGCTGGATGCAGCGCAAGAATAAGTCGCCTTCTGATGACGGATTCGGTTCGGCTTCCGATCTTTGAAGGCTGTTTTTAGTAGTTCGTTACGCTGGTTTCAATCTCGTAATTTTTGACACGGGATGAGTCGTCTCCCAAGAACATGGCGTCGAATTCCCAGACGCGTTCAGCAGCAAGATCGCTAGTGTTTGCCAGTCCTTCAGCAATCTGCACGCCTTCCGAGTCCAAGAAGTACACAGTGACTTCGACGTAGCTCAGCGTCTGTCCAGAGACGTTTTCGAGTTGGCCCTTGACACCAGAACTGTACGATTCTTCGTACCATGCGTGTTCAAGGAGTTTGACTTGTTCTTCGCTGCCACTACTTCCGTCACCATTGCCACTGCCGTTTCCGCTGTCACCGGAGTTGTCGTTATTGTTGGTGGTGTTGGTGTCGCCGGTTTCGCGGTCGTCAGGATCAGATGATTCCTCTGAACAGCCTGCAATGGTGGTGGTTAGTGCTGCGCCGCCCGCAACCAGTAATTTCCGTCGATTCATACAGTCAGGTATGTTGTCGTGTTAATAAGAATATCGATAAGTTCCTTTATGTTAGTGTTCAATGTTCTTTTTAAGATACTTTGGTGATCATTCTTCTCGGTTAACTTGCTATAATTCGCAATAGACGGGTAGCAGTTCACCTCATAATTCTGAGCAGGAGTGGAATTTGGTGTATGGATGGCGTATATATGTGTGGGATATAGCTATTCGCTCAGTTCGCAAGTCTACTGAACAGCCAAGTCATTGGATTCATCGTGAAACAAACGAAGGCGTTGTGCTGAACTCATGCTCTATATTCAGCAGGTCGTTTCTGACGCCTATCCGAGAGATGTGGAGCTGCTCCCGTAACGCCTTCGCCTGTACTGAACGCGATTTTCGCTCCCATCACTGAATAAAGAACCCGTATTACCAACTGCTGCTTTGGGCTTCGGTTTCGGCGTCAGTTCTCGATCCGGATTCGTCTGCCAGCAACGCCGACTGCACGTTTAGCAGGAGGGTCGTATCGAGCGTCCCGCCCTTGGCGGGGACCGACTCGAGCCTCAATGCCAGTTCGGCCGCGTCCCGCCGGTTCGAAGTGTCGGTGCCGGCGATCACACCGATCACCTGCTCCGAGAGCCCGTCCCACGAGAGGATCGGGTGGAGGCGAGCGAAAGCGAGGAAGAACAACGCCAGACCGAACAGAACGCCGAAGATCGGATGGGGATACGCGAGAACGACCAGCGTAGACCGTATTGCTCCTAACAGCCATCGGACGAATTACCCGATACGACGGAGTGGCGGACCGACTCGGCCGACAGCCAAACGGAGCCGCTCGAGGCGCATCGCTCGGGTATCGTGACCGCGTACGGCATCGTCGTTTCGCTCGGCTGACTGTTCGCCGACCGGCTGACAGCGATCGGTCGTCGATCCCTCGACGTTCAGCTTCAGTTGCCGGTCCAAGCTTCAACCGTCCGGGGGGTGTAGCCACCACGAGCGCAGCGTGCGCGGAGGTTCATCCAATGTCCGAGGAACACGATCACGATCTGTCGACGGAGCTCCCGACGGAAGCGACCGAGAAACTCGACGAGTACGACGTAGACGATCCGATAGGCGCGGTGCTGTCGATCGTCGGTGGCGATCTCAAAGCCGCGGTACCGCTGTTAGGGGGCGGCGTGGCGCTCCTCTCGGCGCTCCGATCGCTCGGCAAGGGCCAACTCCGGGCGATCCCGAAAGCCGCCGTCGCCGCCGGCCTGCTCAGCTACGGGCTGCGCAACCGCGGCGGGGACGAGACGGAGACGTTCCAGCCGACCTTAGACGATATCGAGGCCGGGACCGAGGGGAAAGACGTCTCCGACGCGGCCCATGCGGCCGCCGAGCGCCCCGATTCCGGACAGGAATCCGAGATCGACGCCAGCGGAGACGTTCACGAGTCGGCACAGCTCGGCGACGAGGGCGAGACGGGATCGCGGATCGAGTTCAGCGACGAGACGGACGAGGAAGAGACGCGTACCAAACCGGACCACGCGGGCGACGAGGAGGATCCGCGCCGGGACACCGGCGACGACGACGACGAGACGGTCGAGGTCGACGTCTCTGATACGGCCATGGCCGAGGAGACCAGCGAGGCGACGGGTCCCGATCCCGAACAGGCCCAGCCCACCCAGACCGACGCGACCGAACCCGAAGAGACGCCCGAGGAGGACGCCTCGGACATGAAAGTCGACCCGGGCGAGGAAGCCGACAGCACCGACGACGAGGACGAGACAACCGAGGACAGCGACGACGAGGACCAGTAACTCGAGTCGAATCCACACCGTTCGCGGACCGTCCGTACGGACGTGGAGACTGTTCTGTTTGGAAGCGGACTCCTTTTCGAGCCGTCGACTACGAGCGACGGCGCTCCCGCGGCGGTTCCTCGCTCGTCGACTGCTGTGCCGATTGCCACCCCGTGAGCAGGACGGCCGGAAGCGCGATCGCCGCGATCGCGAGGAGTACGCCGCCGACAACCGCCCAGTTCGTGATGCGACTCGGGTCGAATCGCGGGATCGCAGTGACTCTGAGGATGATGACCGCTACGATGGGGACGACGACGAATGCGAGTAGCAACGCGGCGTACTCGAGGCGTCGGTCCCACTGCGTGTCCATACCGTGGGTTGTCAGTCGACTCGCATGAGTCGTTTGGATCAGGAGCGGCGGCGCGACTGAATCGAGTCGACGGATTACGCAACCCCCATCATATTTCGGGATCCGAAAAGCGATATTCCGCATCCCATAAGTTCCCTCGATACGAACGGATGACTATGCAATACCAGGAACTCGGCGACTCCGGCGTCGAGGTCAGCGAAGTCGGCTTCGGCGCGTGGGTCGTCGGCACCGACTGGTGGGGCGACCGCTCCGAAGACGACGCCCTCGAGATGATCCGGTACGCCGTCGAGCAGGGAATCACCTACTTCGACACCGGCGACGTCTACGGCCACGGTCGCAGCGAAGAACTGGTCGGCGAGGCCCTTTCGGAGTTCCGGGACGAGGTGACGATCGCCACCAAGGTCGGCTACGACTTCTACGACAATCCCCAGGCCGGCCACGGCGAACTGCCCAAGGAGATGGACCCCGAGTACCTCCGGAACGCCGTCGAGCAGAGTCTCGATCGCCTCGGCGTCGACTCCGTCGACGTCCTCCAACTGCACAACGCCGACGTCGACGAGATCACGCCCGACGTGCTCGAACTCCTCGACGAACTCGAGGAAGAGGGGCTGATCGACGCGACCGGCCTCGCGTTGGGCCCCTCGATCGGCTGGCTCGCGGAGGGCGACCTCGCCATCGAGGAGGAGTTCGACTCCGTCCAGTTAGTCTGGAACGTGCTCGAGCAGGAGGTCGGCAACCACTTCCTCGAGACGATCGAACGCACGGGTTCGTCGACGAGCCTGATCCCCCGCGTCCCCCACTCCTCGGGGATCTTGAACGAGCAGGTCACGCCCGACACCGAACTCGGCGAGGGCGACCACCGCGGCTTCCGTCCCGACGAGTGGTACGAGACCGGCTGGGAGAAACTCGAGAAGCTCCGGTTCCTCGAGCACGCGGAGCCACGCTCCGCGGACGGCTTGAGCGAGCAGGGCTCGCGAGAGCGAGACGGAGAGCGAACGATGGGACAGGCGTCGATCGCGTGGCTGCTCTCCCACGAGTCGGTCGCGACCGTGACCCCGACATTCCGAACGAAAGACGACATCGACGAGTGGACCGCGGCGAGCGACGTTCCGAAACTCTCCGCGGAGGAACTGGCCCGCGTCGAGGAACTGTACGAGAACGACTTCGACATCGACCGCGACGACGGCATGGACTCGCTTCGCTCCTCCGTCGACGGCGCGGACATCGAGTCGGCCGGCCTCGACAAGCTGGCAGCTGACTGAGCGCGTTTTCGGTCCTCGAGTACGTCGCGGGAGCGACTACTCTCGATCGGTGTTCGTCAACCTGAACTCGAGTTCGAGGTGCCCTTCGGTCTTCACGTTGACCCCGCCGAGTTCGTCCGAGAGTTGCTCCCGCGCTCGAGAGCTCGGCTCGACGGTGACCGAGACGCTGTTACTGTTGGCGTTGTACGCGATGTTGCCGACCGTGACGTCGAACGCGAAGAGGTCGGGGACGTCCTCCCTGAGCCGATCGCGGACGTTGTCGACTTCCGACCGCACGTCGGCCATCTCGTCGTTTAACGTCGACATCGGTGAGCGTAGGTAGTGCGAGACGTTAACGCTTCACCTTGATAGTTCGACTCGAGTCGCCCGCCGACGACCAGCGGGGCGTCAGGAGGGCATTCGGAGCGCGTAAAGGATCGCGACCAGCCCCGACAGCTGACTGAGCTGACTGAGGACGGCGATCGCCGTCTCCGGAAGGAACGGAAGCGCCGCGTAGAGCACGACCAATAGAAACGGCACGGCGAGCGCGAGTGCGAACCCGACGGCGATGACCAGCATCGGTCGGCTGTCGTTTCGCCGGTAGCCGCGGTAGGCCTGATACGCGATGAACAGCCCGATGAAAGCACTCAGCACGTCGGTCGCCTGAACGAACGTCACGAGCCACTCTGTCGTCGTCGTTTCCCAGAGCTGGAGCGGTATGGGCTGCACGCTAGATCCCCTCGATGAGATCGGTGAACCGATCCGCGATATCCGTTCGGCGGTCGATCCGAAGCGACAACCCGTCGTCCTCGAGTTCGATCGTGATCCGCTCTAAGTTCGTCGCGTAGACGGTCCGGTGGTGGCCGCCCTCGGGATCCGGTTTCGTTCGCTCGACGAGGAGCCCGCACTCGCGGAGGTCGTCGAGCCGCCGGTACACCGTCGGTTTGGACGCGTCACAGCGGTCGCTCAAGGTGGTCGCTGACATGGGTTCCTGGCTCGTCTGGGTGAGGATCGTGCGCACCGTCGAGTCCTCCAGCAGGGTCCCGATCGTCTCGACGTCCGGCTCCTCACTCACGGTAGCATCGTCTACCGAGAACTACTATAAAGGGATTTTCACGACTGCAGCCGCTGCAGTCGTGCTCGCGGATCTTTTGGCCCTGAACGCGTTGATGGTCGTATGTCACCGTCGACTCGAGCGATCGACGATCGAACCGACTCGACGAGGCTCACGCGCCGCGCGGCGGGCTGGCTGCGGACCCGCCTCGGGCGCTCGAGTCCGCTCCGACCGACCGCCGGCGGCGGACTCGCACTGGTTGCGGTCAGCGCCGCCGTGAGCCTCGCGGCGGCCGGCCTCCTCGGGGAGACGCTCCGGATCCGCTGGAGCGTCGGCACCTACTACGGTCCTGAGTACGCGCCGACGGCGATCGTCCTCGCCGCGTTCCCGATCCTCGTCGCCGTCGCGGTCGGCGCGTTTCGCGGGGGCGCGACGCTCCTCGAGCAAACCGAGACGGACAGTAGAGAGCGGGGGTACTACGAACTGGCTACGCTGTCGGTCCTGCTGTCGCTGCTGGTCGCCCAGCTCGCCCTCGTCCTCGCGAACCTGTGATGATCGACGGGCGCGGACGTGACGGCGCCTATCGGCGTCCGCCCGCCTCGGGACGTTCGCGACGTGCGGACTCGAGCCACGTCTCCCACGTCGTGGTCCCGACGGTTCGATCCGGACAGCAGGCCGCACCGGACCGGAAACCGGCAGCGACCGACCCCGGCAGCGGGAGGCGGACGATGGGCCGTCGGAGACCCCGAACCTCGCGATAGGTTTCCGCGAGGTCGCGGACGGTCAGTATCTCGGGACCACCGACGTCTGGTACCCGTCCGACCGCGTCCGGCGTCGCGCGGTCGGCGATCGCCGCTGCCGCCTCGCCGACGTCGATCGGCTGGAGTCGAATCCCGGTCGGGAGCGGCCAGATCGGCACGCGCGCGATCGTCTCGAAGATGTCGTGAACGAACGAGTGGAACTGGGTCGCCCGCACGATGGTCGACGGAACGGGACTCTTCTCGACGGCCCGTTCGGCCGCCAGTTTGTGCTCGTAGTACGAGTACGGAATCTCGTCGACGCCGACGATCGAGACGTAAACGACGTTCGAGACGCCGGCGTCGGCCGCCGCCTCGAGCAGCCGTTCGGTTCCGCGGATGTCGACCGCCTCGGTGTCGCCCTGCGGGGCGGTCGCGGCGTGGACGATCACGTCGACGTCCGACACGGCGTCGCGGATTCCCGTCCCGTCGACCAGATCCAGCGCGGTCCACTCGACGTCGGTCCCGCCGTCGGTCGGCGGCGATCGACTCGCCGCGACCACCTCGCTGCCCGCGTCGCACAAGTGCGGTCGCAACGCCGACCCCAGCGTCCCGGTCGCGCCGGTCAAGAGTACTTGGCAACACATTGTGAATTTCCTTGTCCGGAAGCCCTGAAATAGATAGCCCGAGTTCGTCGAGACTCGGAAGGTGAACCGGGCGACGACCGATCGACTACTGATAACTGTAGTTGATGATACGGTTTCTTTATTCCGTCTTGGAACTGAATCCGAGCGATTGATTCGTTATGTAGAGTTGCGTAATACCCATGTCTCTCAAAGTAGTAGGTTATCCAATGACGGACCCGGAGACGTCGAGTAACCCCTCCAATCAAAGTTCTCCAGAAGCGGTCTTGGAGCGCGTAACCGACGCTGTCTTCGAACTTAACGATGACTGGCAGTTCACGTATTTCAACGACCAAGCTGCAACACTATTTGAGCGAGACCAAGCGGAACTCCACGGGAAAATTATCTGGGAAGAGTTTTCCGAACTCACCAATTCGACGTTCCAGTGGGAGCACGAACGTGCGATGGAGACCCAAGAAGCCATCACATTCGAGACACACTATCCGCCGCAAGACGGTTGGTTCGAGGTCCGTATTTATCCCACTGAAACTGGGCTTTCAGTGTACGTCCGCGACATCGCCGACCCGGATAACCGTCAGCAGGAACTCGAGAAACGTGAGCACGCTCTCCGGCGTGCTAATGAGGTGATGGCGGCCCCGGACCGACCGTTTTCCCAGCAGATAGAGGCGCTCCTTGAAATAGTCCGCACGACAGTCGGCACTGAGTTTGCGACGCTCTCACAGGTCAAAGAAGATACTGGTGAGTATATCTTCGAACATGTGGCCGCGCCGGAAGAGGTAGACCTCGAACCGGGCGACACGACGCCGCTAGAGACTCTCCCTAACTGCTCACGCGTCGTCGAGACCGAAGAGACGCTCGTCCTGCAGGACGTGAAGGCTGAGGCTCCCGAATTGGCCGACCCGGAGTGGGGAATTGCCTGCTATCTCGGGACGCCGGTCATCGTACACGGAGAAGTGTACGGGACGTTCTGCTTCTACGGGATGGAGGCGCAAACCGAAGCCTTCTCCGATTGGGAGGTCTCGTTCATCGGTCTGCTCAGCAACTGGGTGAGCAACGAACTCGAGTACAAGGTCTACGAAGAAGAACTTGAGGAGTCTAACGAGCGCTTGGAGCAGTTCGCTTACGCCGCCTCTCACGATCTCCAAGAGCCCCTACGGATGGTGACGAGTTATCTCCAGTTGGTGGAGTCGCGGTACGCAAACGACCTTGACGAGGACGGCCGGGAATTCATCGAGTTTGCAGTCGATGGTGCCACGCGAATGCGCGACATGATAGATGGATTGCTCGAATATTCGCGAGTCGACACGCGTGGGGACCCTTTGGATCCGGTTGCGTTGGATACCGTTCTCGAAGACGTTCGCGCGGACCTCCAGTTGAAAATTGAGGAGACGAACGCTGAGATCGTTACGGAGACACTCCCCACTGTCGAAGGCGACGCCGACCAACTCCGGGAGGTGTTCCAAAATCTGCTAGACAACGCCATCGAATACAGCGGCTCTGAGTCACCACGAGTATACGTCTTGTCCGAGCGAACGGGCGACAAATGGACGATATCGGTTCGTGATGAGGGTGTCGGTATCGACTCCGCGGACACCGACCGTGTTTTCAACGTGTTCCAGAGCCTCCACACACAAGAAGAAGGCGGGGGGACAGGAATCGGGCTGGCGCTGTGCGAGCGCATTATCAAGCGCCACGGCGGCGATATCTGGGTTGAGTCTGACCCACACGAGGGAACAACGTTTTCTTTCACCCTCCTGGAAGCAGATACGTCCGATAACTGAACGTGCTGTACCGAACACGAGTTTCACGGCCAACTTTGAATAAAGAAACCGTGCTACTAGCTACTGATACCCCTCTATATCTGGGTTGAGAGACTATGCCGAACGCCGACGTATCACTAATCGAGAGGGA
Organism: Haloterrigena salifodinae; assembly: GCF_003977755.1. Taxonomy (NCBI): domain Archaea; kingdom Methanobacteriati; phylum Methanobacteriota; class Halobacteria; order Halobacteriales; family Natrialbaceae; genus Haloterrigena; species Haloterrigena salifodinae. The sequence goes on along the minus strand of NZ_RQWN01000001.1, from coordinate 1,408,329 downwards.
CACAGCCCATGAACACGTACGAATTTTCCTGTCCGAACTGTCAGAGAGCGATTCCGGTGACTAATCCGATGCGCGAGGCGACGCTTGCGAACGGCTGTCCGATCTGCGGTCGATCGGTTACCGGCGAACACTTCGCCGTTTGACGCCGCTGCGAACGCCGATCGCTCGACGGCGGTTTCGATATCTCGAACGGATAGCGACCGATTTCCCCGAGTGAGACGGACGAACTCGAAACGGTCGACGGTTCGGGCTGTCGAGACGCACTGCGGTCCGACGTGCGGAAATACACGGAAGCCGGAATGTTGATGCCCGAGACACGCGGATTGCTAATTCGAATGGGCTGGCAGTCTTCTCTAGAGCGGGTCGGTGAGTTCACGAGCAAGTACTCCGTCCTCTGGGTGCTGATCGCCGCGCCGCTGGCGCTCTACGCGCCGGATCTCTTCACGCCGATCGCGCCGTATATCACGCCCCTACTGGGAATCATCATGCTCGGAATGGGGCTGACGCTGACGCCCGACGACGTCCGGCGAATCCTCGAGCGGCCGCGCGACGTCGCCATCGGTGCGCTGGCCCAGTGGATTCTGATGCCGACGATCGCGTACGCCCTCGTCGTCGCGCTCGGGCTACCGTGGGAAATCGGCCTCGGATTGATCCTGCTCGGTGCGGCGCCGGGCGGAACGGCGTCGAACGTAATGACGTACCTCGGACGGGGTGATGTCGCGCTGTCGGTGTCGATCACGACGGTGACGACGATCGCCGCGCCCCTGGTGATGCCGGCCTGGATCGTCACGCTGGCCGGCGAGTCGATCTCGGTCACGTTCGCGGAGATGGCCGGGTCGATCATCCAGGTCGTACTGCTCCCGGTCATCGGTGGGCTGGTCCTTCGACACTTGCTCGATAGGTACGCGCCGGCCGTCGCGAAGGCGGGGCTCTCCGTTTTCCCGGCGATCAGCGTGATCACGATCGTCGCGATCGTCGCGGCCGTCGTGGGACTTAACGTCGAGACGATTCTCGGCGCCGGCGCGCTCGTCTTCCTCGCGGTCGTCCTGCACAACGGACTCGGACTGGGATCCGGCTACGCCGTCGGCCACGCGACCAATATGGCCGAGGATCGAGCGCGGGCCTGTGCGTTCGAAGTCGGCCTCCAGAACAGCGGCCTCGCAGTAGCCCTCGCCACGGCGCACTTTAGCGCCAGCGCCGCGCTGATCCCAGCGCTGTTCAGCGTCTGGCACAACGTCTCCGGGCCAGCGCTCGCGACGCTGTTCGCCCACCTCGATGCCGACGACCCCGTTGAGGGCGACGAAGCGGCGATCGTTTCGGACTAATCAGAATCGTCTCGTTCCCGTTTCGATGCCGACCATATTTCGGGACGAGCGCCCGATTTCCCTAATCTCCGGTAACACATCAGGTGGTGGGTTTTTACGGATACGTGATGTGGCTTCTACCATCATGATAGACGTAACGTACGTCCAGAAAGCGTGCGCATACATCACTCGCGGGTCGGGTGAGTTACTGGTCTTCGAGGGGCCGGGTCACGACGGCCTCCAGATTCCGAAGGGGACGCTCGAGGCCGGCGAATCGCCCGCTGAGGCGCTGTTTAGAGAAGTCCTCGAGGAAAGCGGTCTCGGCACGTTAAACGGAGCAACGAAGCTGACGACCGACGTCTGGACGCGCCGCGAGTCGCCGCCCAAGCGGTACGTCCGGCACTTCTTCCACGCGACGGTCCACGAACCGCGCGACAGCTGGACTCACACTGTCACCGACGGCGGCGAGGAACACGGCGCCGAGTTCGAGTTCCGGTGGATCCAGCCGTCGACGAACCGCGAGTTCGCCCTCGATCTCGACGACTACGTCCACCTGCTGCCGACCGGCTCCGCCTCCGGTGAGGGCGATATCGCGAGCATCTCTGACTGAGCCGGCACTCGGGGTTCGAACGTTATCCGGCGACCCGCACCGGCCCGCCCTCACTTGGAGAGCGCCCGTTCGACGGCCGCCGCGACGCTCGTCGCTTTCTCGGCAAGTTCTTCGGAGACGTGTCCGTCGTCGACTGCGGCCTCGAGTTCGTCCTCGTCAACGGTTTCGACCGTCCCGTCGGCGCGGCGGATCACGTCGACGTAGAGGTCGACGTACCGCGCCGTCCCGGGGAAGAGTTCGACGGGCGTACAGACGTTGACGTACGTTCCCTTCGCCGTCCCGTTTTCGTCCCTGTACGTCGTCGGATACCACCAGCGACCCTCCCGGAACTTGGTGACGGCGACGTCGCCCTCCTCCTTTGGAACCCCGAGCGCGTCGTAGCTGCCGCCGCCGCGCATCGACCGCTCGAGGGTGACCGAGCCGTCGGCGTCCCAGTCGGTCACCTCGCCGCGGCCGAGCGAGATGAGTCGCCCGTCGGGCTTGCCGTGGCCGATCTCGAGGCGGTCGCCGGTCGTCGGTCCGAACTGGCGCGAGACCGCATCGAAGGGGAACCCGTCGCCGTCGTCCTCGTTCTCACCGGGGGACTCGCAGACGGCCTCCGCGAAGTCGACGGCCGCGCTCGCGGCCCGGTCGGCGGCCTTGGTCCGGTGATGGCCCGCCATCGTCGTCTCGACCTCGCGGCGAACTCCGTCCAGCGCGAACCGCGACTCGCGGCCGAACCAGACCCACGTCGTGGTCCGCGGGGCGGCGAGGAGGTCGGGCTCGCCCGGCGTCTCGGGCGCGTCGGCGAGCGCGTCCTTGAGCGCCTGCGCGCGATCGACCGCGCGCTCGAGGGCGGTTCCCATCGCCTCGAGGTCGGCGTCGGCTGCCGTTCCCTGCCAGCGCACGCCCCAGTCGTCGGGGACGTCGACCGACAGGAGGTCGGTCATGCCGACGAGTTCGTCGGCCCGCTCACCCCGGAGTGCCGCTGAAACGCCGGACCGATCGCGCGAGAGGGTGACCAGTCCGTCCGCGGCTTCGAGGGTCGGCTCGACGCGCGGATCGTCGTCGGTCCACGGCGGCGTCGGCTCGGTGATCTGGACGCGGTAGCGGTTCCCCGAGTCGACGTAGCCGTCGGCGTCGTCGTAGTGGAGGTAGCCCCGTCGGCTGTCGCCGAGGTCGACCGTCGCCCCGCCCCCGCCGCCGGCGTCGACGACCTCGCAGTCGAAGACCGCGCCGCGGGAGACGTCGTCGTCCCAGCGGAAGCTATCGATCGCGAGGGACTCGAGTTCGCTCGCGACCGTCTCGACCGCGTCGGGATCGCCCGAGAGTTCGACGCCCTGTCGGTCCCGAGTCGTCTCGATCGCCACGTCAGCCGGCGCGGCCTCGAACGAGGCGTCGAACCGTTCTCGAATGGGCTCGGAGGCCTGGACGACCTCGAGACCGCGGTTGCGGAGCAACTGCGTGATCGCAGTGGTGTAGATGCCGCGAACGCGTCCCGTTGTCATCGCTGTCCCTCCATACTGGGGATCACCGCAGCGTCTCCCGGTCCGGCGCGAACCGCACGCGGCCGTTGATCGTCGGCCCGAGCGTCAGTTCGACCGACTCGTCGGGCAGTACGCGGCCGTCCTCGACGTAGACGCCCCACGTGTCGAACCGCAGCCAGCCCCGCATCTCGTCGGCGTGGGTCGTCAGGTCGAGGTACTCGACGGCGTGTTCGGGATACTCCGACGACGAGTGAGCCATGTCCATGTCCGAGTAGACGGTGTCGTGCTCGTCGAAGAACGCCTCGAGCGCCGCCGCGTCGGCTTCGACGGCCTCGACGACCGCCTCCGAGGCGGCCCGGAGATCGTCGGCCTCGAGGCCGACGTCACGAAGCGCCTGCTGGGTTCGCTGATCGAAGTGCATGGGAACCGATACGCGAGGCGGGCCTTTGTGAATTCCGAGTTGGGCTCTCTCACAGCGACGGTGAGTCCGAACGCCGTCGGGTACCCACCACTTGAGTCCGTGTGCCGAACCTATACTGGGCCGGCTCGTATACACTTGCGTATGGCACGCAGGCGCGATCCGGTCGAAGCGGCCAGCGAGGAGTCGACCGATCTGTACGACGTCTCGACGTGGGAGCCGAGATCCCACCTCGATCGATTCGCGTACGCGATCTACACCGCGATCAACTACGGGTTGCAGACGATCGTACTCGCGGTCGCGTTCGCGATCACGGTCGCATTGCTGGTCCAACCGGCGCTGCTCGTCCTCGAGGAGGGATCAATCTTCATCGCCGTCTTCTTCGGGCTCTCGGTCGTTCCGGCGGCGATCCTCGCGGCCTTCATCTGGTACTCGGATATTACGACGAACGAACCGCTCACGCTACTCGTCGCAACCTTCGTGCTGGCCGTGTTGTTCGCGACGTTCGCGGCCGTCGTCAACTCTCTATTCAGTCCGAGCTTTCAGGCGCTCGGCTCCGTCGGCATGCTCCTCTTTTTCTATCTGATCGTTGGCCCCGTCGAGGAGACGGTGAAACTGCTCGCGATCCGATTCTTCGCGTACCGGAGCGAGGCGTTCGACGCCGTCATCGATGGCGCGGTCTACGGCGCCGTCGCCGGACTCGGGTTCGCCGCGATCGAGAACACCCTCTACATCTCCGGTGCGGTCGCAACGGCCGACGGCGGACTCCTCACCGTCGCCGCCGGAACCACGACCGTCCGGGCGCTCGTCGGTCCCGGCCACGTCATCTACTCGGCGATCGCGGGCTACTACCTCGGACTCGCGAAGTTCAACCCCGAGCACGCCGGGTCGATCGCCACGAAGGGGGTGTTGATCGCCGCGTTCATCCACGGCACGTACAACGTCACGGTCGGTATCGTCCCGGAGCTCGTCACCGGCTTCACCCCGCTTCCCTTCGGTGCGGCGTTTATCGGCTACGTGGTCCTGTTCGACCTCGCCATCGGCGCGTTCCTCTACCGGAAGATCGCCAGATACCGTCGGGCCTTCCGCGCCGTCAGGGACGATACCGGACCGGAACCGCAGTCGGAACCGACCGAGTTCGACCCGCCCGGACGCTGACGGGCCTCCGTCTCGATCACCGTTTCAGCCGTCTCGACCCGTCAGAGCGGCGGTTCTGGCGCGGCCCGCGGGTGCAGGCAGCAGTGGCTTGCCTCGGAGCGGCCCGAGAGTCTCCCATGAGCGCTACGTTTACCGACGACGATCTCGAGAAAACCGTCGAGAACGAGTCCGGCGAGGTAATCGGGACCGTCGCGTCCGTCGAGGACGACACGGCCCTCGTCGAGCCCCGGGCCGGCCTGGTCGACTCGATCAGGGCCGCCCTCGGCTGGAGCGGAAACCACGAGGACGCCGTCGCGATCCACGAGGAGACCGTCGACGAGATCTCGAGCGAGACGATCCGTCTCGAGACGGCCGCGGCGGGCGAGACGTCGACGGACGAACCGGCGGACATCGACGGAGCGGCATCGACGCCGTCGGAGATCGACGACGCGACGGAGCCGGTGTCTCGAGCGGGCGACGAACCCGCGAATACTGCGGAACGCGAACCGGACACCGGACTCGCCGAGGAGATGAGTCGGACCGCCCAGCGGGACACCATCGATGAGGGAGAGACTGCGACGGGGAACGCAGCCGAGCGGACCGCCGAGCCCGCCGATACGCCCTCCGAGGCGCCCGATCCGTTCGAAGCTGACGACGCGCAGTCGGAGACGACACAGCCAGCGGAGCCGTCCATGATCGACGACCCGGATATCGACGAGTCGGTCGAACCGTCCGACGAACCGGAGATGGGCGAGCCGATAGACGCGCCCGGCGATCCGGAACTGGACGAGTCGCCGGACGCTTCTACCGACTCCGGCCCGATCGAACCGATACGTGGGACCGACGACTCGACGGCGGATGAATCGACAGACGCTCCCGCCGATAGCGACGCATCCGCCGGGAGCGATCCGTCCGAGACGGCAGACGAGACCGAGACGGTGGAGCCACTCGAGACGGACGAACTGGGAACGGAAGACGAGACGAGCAGAGGGGACGAGTCGGTGACGGAGCACGAGCCGGACAGAGAGAGTGAGCCAGACACGGGACCTGAACTGGACACCGAAACCACCGACGCACAGGCGTCGTCCGACGAAACGAGCGGAACTCGAGACGGGGACGTCTCCGACGAGATGGATCACGCGGGCGTCCAGAACACGCCGGTCGGCGAGGCCAAGTCGGCGCCCGACCATGCCGAGACGGGTGCGCCGGCCGATGCCGACCTCAAGGACGATATCGACTACGAGGACGACGCCGACAGCGGGGACGTCGCCGACTCGGCTGCGGAGTCGGCGACAAGCGACGACGCGTCGAAGTCGGCGACCGAGGAGACGGACCTCGCCGACAAACTAGACACCGGTAGCGATATCGAAGCTGCGGTAGCGTCCGACGACGAGCGGTCCGACGACGCGACTCGAGCGGAGCGTGACTCGAGCGACGACGCGGACGTCGCCGACGCGGTCGACACCGGTCTCGACCTCGAGTCGGCCGCGGAATCGACCGCCCACGACCGGGAGGCGGCCTCGAGCGGGACCGAATCGACGGATCTCGCCGATGCGGTCGATACGGGCGTCGACATCGAATCGGTCGCGACGGCCGACGCGGAGTCGCGGTCCGACGCCCGTCCGGAGACGGAACTGGATCCCGACATCGACGCTCGCTCGGGTTCCGAGGCCGACCCCCGGCCGGAGACCGCACTCGAGTCGTCGTCACCGACGGACGTCGTTCCCGACGTCGACATCGAATCCGCGGTCGACTCCGACGAAGATGCAGGTTCCAGTGCGGATGCGGAGATCGATCCGGAAGCGCTCGCCGGCCAGGAGGCCGACGCCGAGCCCGCGGACGGAGCGGTCGCCAGAGAGCGCGTCGACGAGGAGGAGGAGGTTTCCGACGCGGAGACCGAGACCGACACCGAGACAAGCGGCCGAGACGATCGATCGGGCTCGCCGCTCACAGCGATGATTTCGGCACAGCGGGCCGCGATGACCGGCGGACAGGAGCTGGTCAAGCAGGGAATCGCCGCCCAGCAGGCCGCCGCCCGCTCCGCGGTCGAGACGCCGCTCCGGCTGCAACGGCAGGGCCTCGAGGCGACGCAGTCGGCAACCAGCGGCTACTTCGACGCCGTCAGTGCGTTGCTGGGTGTCGCTGATTCGGATCGTCGAGCGTCCCAGTCGATGGACGAGTCGATCGGCGACCTCGAGGACGCACACGCCCAGCTCCCGGCCGACGAGTTCGAGCAGCAGCTCGCGTCTCACCTCGAGTTGCTCCAGTCGATGCGAGCGCAACTCGAGGAGACAGCCGATGCGAACGACGAAATTGCCGATGACCTGCTCGAGCGACAGGTCGCGATCCTTGAGGCGTGCCAGCAGCGGCTGGCCGACGACGCGGAATAGCGGGATCGATTTTTCACATGACGTTGCGCAGTGAAGACAGCCGTAGCGTTCCAAGGCGCGTTTCCGAACGGCGTTTGGATGAACGCGAGGTTCTGCCTCTCGTGGCAACAAGGAATTGCCACTCCCTCCCCAGCCGATTCGTTCGTTCACGCCGCTCACTCACTCATCCACTGAGAGACACAGAGCGTCTCTCAAGCCTTCGTTCACTCCGTTCACGAAGACCTCGCACGATGTTGGCTCGCGGTTCGCTGATAGCTCACCGCAATCCAGCGCGCGCCACCGTACAGCGGGTTCTCAGGCTGGAGTAATCGGAGCAGAGATCAGGTCGGTGTGTCCGTTCAATCCGCGGAAATCTCGCAGCTCCCCTCGTAGCTGACGTCCTCGACCGACTCGATCTTGGGCTCGTCGCCGCAGACCGGACAGGTCGGATTCGACTGGATCGGCACCTCCTCGAAGCTCATGTCCATCGCGTCGTACATGAGCAGGCGCCCCTCGAGGAGCTCCCCCTTTCCGAGGATGTACTTGACGACCTCGGTAGCCTGAATGCAGCCGACGGTGCCGGGCAGGACGCCGAGGACGCCGGTCGTGGCGCAGTCGGGGACGGTGCCCGGTTCGGGTGCCTCGGGGAAGATACAGCGGTAGCAGGGCGGAGAGTCCCCTTCTCCCCCGCGCTCGTTCGTGAACGTCGTGACCTGCCCCTCGAAGCGGTAGATCGCGCCGTGGGAGAGCGGCGTCTCGGTGAGGACGCAGTGATCGTTGAGCAGGTACCGGGTGCCGAAGTTGTCGCTGGCGTCTAAGACGACGTCGTAGCCGGCGACGAGTTCGCCGACATTGTCGGCCGTGATGCGGGTCTCGTAGGTCTCAACGTCGATGTCCGGGTTCAGCGCGTCGACGTAGTCGGCGGCGCTCTCGACTTTCGGGCGGCCGACGTCGGCGTCGCCGTGGACGATCTGGCGCTGCAGGTTCGACCGCTCGACAACGTCGTCGTCGACGATCCCCAGCCGGCCGACCCCCGCCGCCGCGAGGTACTGGATCGCCGGTGAGCCCAGACCGCCCGCCCCGACGACGAGGACGCTGGCCTCGAGCAGCCGTTGTTGGCCCTCGGGCCCGATCTCGTCCATGATGACGTGTCTCGAGTAGCGATCGAGTTGGGTCGCATCGAGGCGCAGGTCGCTCATGGGAGCTAGTTGGGCCGAGACCGAGAAAAGTCCGCGGGTCGTGCCGGCGACGCTGGAACACCGCTCGAGTCGACCGGAGGGGCGACCCCGTCATCGGGTCGCCAATGGTGTTCGGCGTTCGAGGCAGATGTGGGGGCCAACCCAATCGTTTAATACTGTGGCAGCCATTGACACACTTATGGCAACCTCACCCAATGACGGCGGTGACGACGTCATCGACCAATTCCTCTCGGACCGCGGTCACACCGTAGAACGAGTCGGGTGGGAGCAGGAGTATAACAAGAAGCAGTGCCCCGAGTGTGGCGGCCTGCACGACACGGCCGCTACGGCCTGTACCGTCTGCGGGTGGGAACCGACGCCGTAACGCGACTCCGCGTCGCTCGTTTTTTCGCGTCCGCCGAACCGAACGGAGCAGCGTTCGCCGACTCGAAGACGGAGAATTAGGCATCTGTCTGTCCGTAATTTCAACGCATAATATGCGATACAACTATAACGTATGGTTACCCTATAGTTCGCTGAGAACAATGCCGGAATGCCAGAACTGCGGCGCGTTCGTAACGGATGCCTACGCACGCGTGTTCACGCCGCGTGACGTCGACGATCCGCGGGTCTGTCCCGACTGTCAGGACAAGATCCGCGACGGGGCCGACGTGCGAACCGCCCGCTCTCCGCGGAACCCCTAACCGTCGGTATCGATCCGTTTCCGTCGTCGAACGGCCGTCGATTTTTGCCGACGAAAACCCACGTGACTTATGGGTATTGCGACCCTGAACAGGGATAATGGCTACCACGGAGACGAAGGTGACCCGGTTGTTCGGTGGTCCGGGCAGCGGGAAGACTACTGCCCTGCTCGACCACGTCGAAGAGATCCTCGAAGAGGAGGGTGTAACCTTCCGGGATATCCTCGTCGTCTCGTACACGCGAGCGGCAGCACAGGAGGTTCGCGAGCGACTGGCCGAGCGACTCGGCGAGAGCCCCCGCGCACTGCAGGGCAACGTCTGTACGATGCACGCGAAGGCCTACGAACTGCTGGACCTCTCTCGAAGCGACGTCATCGGCGAGTCCGACAAGGAAGAGTTCTGCGAGGAGTACGGCATCGAGTACGAGGACGAGTACTCGGGCGCCGGTCGCCGAACCGCCCGGTCGACGACGATCGGAAACAAGGTCATCGCGACCAGCCAGTGGCTCCAGCGGACCCGACGGGACGTCACTGACTGGTACGACGTCCCCTTCCAGTGGAACGACGAAGAAGTGCGACTGCCGCCCGAAATCGATCCCAACGCCCAGGAGGGCAACAAGTACACCCCGACCTGGCCCAGCGACGACGACCGGATCGACGTCCCCGAGGCGATCCGCGCCTGGCGCTCCTACAAGGGCGAGGAGGGCAAGATCGGCTTCGCAGATATGCTCGAGCGGGTCGCACAGCGCTCCCTGCTTCCGAGCGTCGACTTCCTGGTGATCGACGAGTTCCAGGACATCACCACGCTGCAGTACGACGTCTACGAGGAGTGGAAACCCCACATGCGGCAGGTGCTGATCGCCGGCGACGACGACCAGGTCGTCTACTCCTGGCAGGGCGCCGACCCTGCGCTCTTGCTCGACGAGCAGGTCGACGAGGACGTCATTCTCCCTAACTCCTACCGACTCCCCTCGAACGTCCTCAACGCAGTCAACAAGGAGATTCGCCACATCGAGACCCGCCAGGACAAGGACCTAAAGCCCCGCAAGGAGGGCGGGGCCGTCGAGGCGCGAGCGAACGCGTCGATGCTCGACGTCGTCCGGAACGTCCGGCGGACGCTCGACCAGACCGACGGCACCGTCATGATCCTGTTCCGGGCGCGCTACCAGATGTTCCAGTTCATCGACGAGTTCATCACCGAGGGCGTGCCGTTCACGTCGCTGACCGACCAGCGGATGTGGACCGACCGACTCACCCAGTACGTCCGCGCCGTCGAAGCCATCGACGAAGGCAGGGACGTCACTGGCCTGCAGGCTCGGCGGCTCGCCGACATGCTCCAGGAGTCGGCGTTCGGAACCAACGAGCGCGACGACCTCTTCGACACCATCGACGACCGCCAGGAGGAGGCCGGCATCGACGACTTAGCGGAGCTCATGATCCCCGCCGACGTCGTCGCGGACCACGTGCCGTTCATGCCCGGTCCCGCCTCGGCGGCCGACATGGTTCGGAAGGTCACCAACTTCCAGAAGAAGAGCGTCCGGTCGTACTTCGCGATTGGCGAGTACCTCAGGATGGAGACCGACCGCGTCCGCGTCGGCACCATCCACTCCGCGAAGGGTCGCGAGGCCGACCACGTCATCGTCGGCACCGACCTCACCGAGAAGGTCGTCGAGCAGATGGTCGCGACCGTCGACGACCCCGAGGACGTCCCCGGCTGCGAGGAGTTCACCAAGAACACGTCGCCGGTTCCCGTCCTGACCGACAACGAACGACGCGTCTTCTACGTCGGCATGTCCCGGGCCCGGGAACGGCTCGTCCTCCTCGAGAACTTAGTCGACGGCGCGCCGACGCTGCCGATCGACGTCCTGCTCAACAACCGGCTGACCGATATGCCCCTCGAGGACCTGATCGAGCAGGCCCAGCAACCCCAGGACGCCGAGGCCGACGACAACGAGGTCGAAGCCGAAGCGCCGTGACCGACGCCGACTCGACCGCGAACGACGCGGTCGACACTGCCGGGGCCCCCGTCGGCAGCGTCGCCGAACGCCTCGAGTCGCGTCTCGCCGACACCCTCGAGCGACGCGACGCCGTCGCGTTCGTTCACGTCGGTTTTCCGCGCGATCCGGGACTCAGGTACTGCCAGGTGGCGCTCGAGGATCTCGAGGAACTCGAAGACCAGCCGCCGGCCGAGCGGAATCAACTGCTCACAGCCGTCGCGTTCGACGGTGACGACCGCGAGTGGCACGCGGCCACGGCCGCCGACGCGTCGACCCATCCCGCTCGAGCGCTCGCCTCGCAACTCGCCGATCGCGTCGCTTCCGGAACGGTTCTGACACCGGCGCGGCTCCCCCACGACGCCGCGCTTTACCTCGAGGAAGCCGGCTTCGAACCGGCCTCGACAGACGTCCTCGAACGCGCTCGCGCGGCGAAGACGCCGGCCGAACGCGAGCGGATTGCCGCCGCGCAGACCGCCGCGGGCGCCGGAATCCGCCGCGCGGCCGCGCTGCTCGCGGACGCGACGGTCGACGACGGCCACCTCGTGGCCGACGGCGACGCCGTGACCCCGGCCCGGCTCCGGAGGGTAATCGACGAGAGCATCGTGGCAGCGGGCGCGTTTCCCGCGGGCAACACCGTCATCAATCCCGATCCCGGACACGCGCCCTCGAGTCGCGACGCAACCGTCGCCGCTGGCAGCGCCGACGCAGCCGACGAACCGCTCCGCCCCGCCGAGCCGATCGTCCTCGAGACAGCGCCTCGCGGTCCGGACGGCTACCACGGGGGTCTCGTCCGTACGCTCGTCGTCGACGGCGACGGCGGTCGGGAGCGGCGGGCCCACGTCGGCGCGACCCAGTCGTTTCGCTCCGCGGCGGCGATGCTGACCGCCGACGCCGAGTCGGTCACCGCCGTCGAGGCCGACCTCGAGGCCGAGGTCCGCGCGTTTGGCTTCGAGGACCCCGACGCTGTCGTGACGCGGGTCGGCGGCGTCGGGCTCGAGCCCCGAGAGCGACCGCTCGCGGGCGGCGACGAGATCGAGCCCGGAAGTGTCGTGCGACTCGAGTCGGCGGTGCGGGTCGACGGCGACCGCTGGCTGCGGATCGGCGACCTCCTCGAGAGAGGCGATCCCGGGGAGCGGGCGACCTATCTGGCGGCGCCGTCGCGCTCGCTCGAGCCGCGGGCGTTGCTGGAGGAGTGAGGAGTAGCGGCCTCCGAAACGCTCAGTGGTCGCCGTCGGCGTCAGCCGTCGAGCGCTCGTCGCCTGCCTCGTTGTTCGCGTCCGCTTCCGAGTCAGTTATTCGATCGTAAACGCGCAGGACGCCCTCGATGAGGAGATTGACCGCGTGGATGAGTCCGATGACGAGGTCGCTCATCTACCCGTTCGATAGCCGCTCGAACGAGATAACTATCGGTGGTTAGCCACTATCGTCGTTCGTCTTCGGGAGTGACGTCCACCACGTCGCGGTCGTCGTCCGACTCGGCTTCCGGGTCGCTGGCGATCGATCCGACGACCCGTTTGACGGCCAGTTCCGGGATGTCCGACGGCATGGTCAGCCAGTGCTGGACGACGACGAGTAACACCGCGAGGGTGAGCAGGGTCACGCCGACGAGCGTGTTCCCGTCGATCAGGAACTGGATCCCGGCCATGGCAGCGGGAAGCGCGAAGACGAGCGTCCCCGCGAGTTTGATCGTGTCGATGATACCGGCCATTACCCCGGCGTACGAACGATGCGGTCAAAAGCGCGGCGACTCCGTCACTGCCGCCGGCGACCCTCGAGTCGCCACAGAACTGGAACGAGTTCCGAGTTCGGAACGGCTTTATCCGTCGACTCGGACCTTCGAGTATGTTCACGGGAATCGTCGAGGAGACCGGCGAGATCGTCGCCCGCGAGCGGACCGACGACGGCCTCCGACTCCGCATCGGCGCCGACGAGGTCGCGACGGGCCTCGAGCACGGCCAGAGCATCAGCGTCAGCGGCGTCTGCCTAACGGTCGAACGCTTCGAGACGGGCACGTGGTTCGAGGTCTTCCTCGCGACCGAGACGGTCGAGCGGACCTATCTGGGGACCCTCGAGGAGGGGGACGTCGTCAACCTCGAGCGAGCGATGCCGGCCGACGGCCGGTTCGACGGCCACGTCGTCCAGGGCCACGTCGACGCGGTCGCGACGGTGACGGAAATCGAGTCCGTAGAAGAGGACTGGTTCTTCGAGTTCGAACTGCCCGAGGGGTACGCGAAGTACGTCGTCGAGAAGGGGTCGATCACGCTCGACGGGATCAGTCTCACCGTCGCCGACCTAGACGAAGGCGTTGCGTCGAAGACGCAACGAGACCGAGGCGGTGAAGCCGCCGAGGCCGCAGGTCGGGTGACCGTCGCCATCATCCCGACGACCTACGACCTCACGACGCTCTCCGAGAAATCGGTCGGCGATCGGGTCCACCTCGAGGTCGACGTGCTCGCGAAGTACGTCGAACGGCTGCTCGAGGCGCGGTTCGAGTGACGAATTCGGCGACGACTCCCATCGCAAGAAGCCTCTCACAATTCCTCGTATCCAGCCGTCGATCGATGCTACGGACTCGGCGGTGAGAATGGCGAACGGAGCGCTCCGAAGAACAGGAAATGCCCTCGACTCGAGAGTGGGAACGAACACGAGTGGTCTGCTGATTCTGGCAACGGGGATTGCCACACCCTCCCCAACTGATTTCTCCTCACGGGTGCGAAGCACCCGTTCGGATGGTTCGCGGGACCAGCGGTCCCGCGCTAACGCTCACTCCTTTCAGTCGTTCGCTCATCCCTCGCGCAGTTTCGTCGAGAGTCTTCGCTATCACTCAGACTCTCGACAGCGCACGCCACTGAATAGCCTACATCTCCCAGGCTGTTGAAACCCGTTCGGAAACGGTCGAACGCTGTCGGGTACGACTAGCTCCGCAACAGCCCGCCGTCGATCGGGAGCGCGACACCGTTGACGAAACTCCCGCGAGGACTCGAGAGCAGCGCCACGACGTCGCCCAGTTCGCGGGGCTCGCCGAGGCGGTCCATCGGGATGTCGCTCGACATGTCCGCTAGCCCCTCCTCGTAGTCCTCGTAGACACCGCGCTCGATGTTCGCCTCGATGAGCTCCTCGATACGGGGCGTCTCGATCGTTCCCGGGAGAACCGCGTTCGCGCGAATTTCGGGTGCGAACTCCCGCGAGACGGTCTTGACGAGGCCGATCACGCCCCGGCGTACGGAGTTCGACAGCAGGAGGCCGTCGGCTACCTCGCGGACCGTCCGGGACGTGATGCAGGTGATCGTGCCGTGTTCGGACTCGAGGAGGTGCTCGTGGGCGTTCTCGATCGTCCAGACGACGCTCATCACCAGCAGGTCGTAGGCCTGGTACCAGTCCTGTTCGTCGGTCTCGAGGAAGGTGGTGCTCGGCGGGCCGCCCGAGGAGGTGACGAGGTGGTCAATCCCGCCGAAGGCGTCGACCGTCTCGCTGACGAGATGGGAGACCTCGTCGGGGTCCGTGAGGTCGGTCGGCGTCGCCCGGACCTCGCCGTCGCCCGTGTCGGCGAGTTTCTCGCGGGCCTCCTCGAGGCGCTCCTCGTCGCGCCCGCAGATCATCACGTTCGCGCCCTCCGCGGCGAGGGTCTCGGCGCTCGCGAAGCCGAGCCCGCTCGAGGAGGCCGTCACCAGTGCGCTGTTCCCGTCGAGTTCGAGGTCCATGCGCGTACCCAGGGCGACGAACTACAAAATCCCGGTGCCAGTGGCAAGGGAGTCACGAGAAACCAGTTGCGACGGGGTCGGGCGGACGGACGGCCGTTCAGTCCGCACCCAGCCGCTCGAAATAGAGCGCCCGCCGCTCGGCGGCCGCGGGCGTCGTCACCAGCGAGACGGCGACGGTGACGAGCAGTCCGACGCCCATGCCGACGATGCCGGCCGTCCAGCCGGCGTAACTGCTGGGAACGACCGAGAGAAAGAGACATAAGAGGTAGAACGTCTGACTGGCGAGGATTCCGGCGGTGATCCCGGCTCGAGTCGTCCGGCGCCAGTAGAGAGCCACGAGTACGGGGAGGGCGAGCTGTGCGAACCCGCTGAAGGCGGCGTCGCCGAGTTCGAACAGCGTCGCGGGGTTCCAGAGGCTCGCGAGGAAGGCCGCACTGGCGAAGACCACGACGCCGATGCGGGCGATCAGATCCTCGCCTCGCTCGGAGAGCGCCCGTCCGAAGAACGCGAGGATCGGGCGACATAGGTCCCGCGTGAAATAGGACGAGCCCGACAGCAGCATCGAGTCCGAAGAGGACATCATCGCCGCCATCGCGCCGGCAATGACGAGCGCAGCGAACCAGACGGGCGTGTACTCGGCGAGCACGATTGGGAGCACGTTACCGCCCTCCGGCACCGTCAACTCGAGGCCGGCGGCCCACGCGCCGAGCATGAACGAGGGGACGAACAGCAGAACGCAGAGGATCGGCCAGAGGGCGAACGAGCGTTTGAGCACCGTCTTCGAGCCCGCGGCGAAAAAGCGCTGATTGACCTGCGGGAACATCGCGACGCCGAAGCCGATCGTGATCGCCGTCGAGAGCATCCACTGGGGCGTGTAGTAGGCGCTACCCAGCGAGAGGAACCCGCTCGTCGCCTCGCTCGAGGCGATCGCTTCGGTCGCGGCGCCGGGACCGCCGACGGCGGCGAGCACCCAGATCGTCGCGACCCACGTCGTGACGAGCATGAACGCACCCTGCAGGGTGTCAGTCCAGGCGATCCCGCGCATCCCGGCGACGACGACATAGAGGATCATGAACGCGGTGATCAGCCCTGAACCGGCGGCATAGGGAACGGCGCCTTCGGTGAGCGCCTCGAGGGCGGTCCCGGCGCCGACCTGCTGGAGCATCACGTACGGGAAAAGGTACAACAAACTGATACCGGCGATCAGCCCGCGGAGTCGTTTCGACCCGAAGCGGTCGCCGAGCATCTCGCCGAGCGTGACGTAGCCGTACTGGCGGCCGAGCAGCCACTGCTTGTAGCCGATGACATACCAGAGGACGGCGAAGATGATCCCGTCCATTAGCCCCATGACGAGGATCCACTCGGGACCCTGCGCGTAGGCGATGTTCGGACCGGCGAAGAAGGTAAACGCCGACAGCAGCGTCGCGAAGGTCGTAAAGAGCAGGACGACCGTTCCCAGCGTCCGACTCGCTAGGTAGAAGTCCTCCGCCGTCCGGTCGGTCAGTCGGTAGGCGACCAGTCCGACCGCCAACGCCAGCAGCAGGTAGCCGACGATGATCCCAAGCTGTAAGGCGACGCTCACGGCCGGTCACCTCCCGTTGCCGGCCGCGACGAGCGATTTCCGTGCTCGAGACCCGAAGGTTCCGACCCGCTCGCGTCGCTCGAGTCGCCCTCGCGCCCGGGTTCGATGCCGATACCCCATGCCCGCTGAGCGAATGTCCAGAAGACGACGGACGCGAGCCACATCCAGCCGACGTGCCACCAGAGCCACAGCGGCAGGCCGGCGACGACCGTCGAATCGCCCCAGAGGAACCACGGGACCGCCAGCGCACAGAGGCTGGTCCCGACCGTGATCCACCCCAGGAGTTGCAGTCGACGCATATCCGGGTGTTCGGCCCGACGTTGGTAACAGTTTCCCTTCAACCGTCGCGATTGAAGACGTTTCGTTATCGACTCCTCGAGAGCGCTCTCCGCCGACCGTTTCAGACTCAAATCGCTCTTTGACAGCGCAAGTCACTGGTTATCCGAAGGTAAAATCGCTCTTTCAGACAGGACAAAACGTATAGTAATCGCCGCGCGAGTACGAAGCGAACCACATGGCCCGGCTGTTCCCGTTTCGCTCCGAACCCGCCGAAACCGAGGGCCAGCCGCGCATCGTCGGTCTCGAGGGTGAAGACGCCGACGCGGTGTTCAGCGCGCTCTCCTCGACGACGGCCCGCCGGATCTACGCGCGCCTCGACGAGGAGCCCGCGACGCCCAGCGACGTCGCCGAGGCCATCGACTCCTCGATCCAGAACGTCCGCTACCACCTCGAGAACTTGGAGGAGGCGGGGCTCGTCGAGGTCGTCGACACCTGGTACTCCTCGCGGGGCAACGAGATGAGCGTCTACGCGACGACCGACGGGCCGCTGATCGTCACGAGCGACGACTCGACGGCCAGCCGGCTTCGCGAGGCCCTCTCGCGGTTCGTTGGCGGGGTCGCGCTACTCGCCGCCGGCGGCCTGTTCGTCCAGTACTCCCTCACGCGATGGGCCGAGTCGGTGACGGAGTCCGCGCCCGCCGAGACGGCGCCGACGGGCGCTGCCGGGGACGAAGGCGACGGACCGAACGGCAGCGAAACGAGCGGCGACCGAGCGGACGCAGGCGGGGACGGCGGCGGAACGGGAGCCGCCGAGGAGCAGTCGGACGACATCGGAATCGCCAGCAATGAGACTGGCGGCGACAGCGCGCCGAGCCCCGACGGCAACGGGACGACCGAGAACGCGACCGACAACGAGACCGTCGACGCGGCGGCCGACGGTGCCGCAGACGTGGCCGACGCGATCTTCGACGTCGCGCCGCCGGGACTGCTCTTCTTCCTCGGTGGCCTGCTCATGTTGCTCGCCGTCACGGCCTACTGGTACTGGTACCGCCCGACGTACTGAGTCCCGCTCGAGGCGACTCGAGGACATTCCGATCGCCGGGTCAGTCGACCTCCGCCGGCGGCCGATTCGACCCTCGGCGTTCTGCAAGGTCAACAGCTATTTCCCCGTCACGATCCAAAACCTACATAAACCGATCGCGATCCCGACCGTGGGACCGCGCAGCGAGGACAGATCTATGGAAGACACGTCGAAATATCTCATCCACGCCGATGTTACGGCCGAGGGCGTCGTCGAGCGGAGCGACGTCGTCGGCGCGATCTTCGGTCAGACCGAAGGCCTACTCGGCGACGAACTCGATCTCCGCGACCTCCGCCAGTCGCAGAAAGTCGGACGCATCGACGTCGAAATCGTCAGCACGGGCGGCCAGTCTCGGGGCCACCTCACCATCGCGACCAGCCTCGACAAGGTCGAGACCGCGACGCTCGCCGCCGCCCTCGAGACGATCGACCGGGTCGGCCCCTGCCGGGCCGACCTCGAGGTAACCGAAATCGAGGACGTCCGCGCCGCCAAGCGCAAGGCGGTCGTCGACCGCGCGAAGGAACTGCTCCAGACGGGGTTCGACGACAGCGTCATGTCCTCCGAGGAGATCCTCGCGGAGGTCCGCCAGCACGTCCGCGTCGAGGACATCACCGAGTACGAGGGCCTCCCCGCGGGTCCCCGTGTCACCGACAGCGACGCGATCATCGTCGTCGAGGGCCGTGCCGACGTCCTCACTCTTCTCAAATACGGCGTCAAAAACGCCATCGCGGTCGAAGGGACCAACGTCCCCGACGCGGTGGCCGAACTGACCCACCACCGTACGGTCACGGCCTTCCTCGACGGTGATCGGGGCGGTGACCTCATCCTCGAGGAGCTGTCCCAGGTCGGCGACGTCGACTACGTCGCGTTCGCGCCGGCCGGCGAGTCCGTTGAGGATCTCGACCACCACCAGCTGTTCACCGCCCTGCGGAACAAGGTCCCCTACGATACCGTCTCGGGGATGAACGAGCCCCGCGAGGCCGTCGCCGCGACCGACGGCAGTTCGACCCCGGCCCCGGCGCCGACCGAGTCGTCGACCGACCGCGACGCCGACGACTCGTCGCAGGCGATCGACGGTCCCGTGACGTCGCCGCCCGAGACAGCGAGCCCCTCGGCGCCGACCGGCGACACGGACGGCAGGGATGAAACCGTCGACGACGGTGCCGTCCGCGACGACGTCTCAGACGCGTCGGCCTCGGCCGAAACCGGTTCCGACGCGATAGTCGAAGACGTTACCAGCGACGCCGAACCCGAGACCGTTTACGGCCACGCGACGGCGATCGTCCGGCGGAACACCGGCCGCGTCCGCTTTCTCGACGCCGACGGCGACACCGTCGACGAGGCCGACGCGAGCGAGGCCTACGACTCCCTCGAGGGACTCGAGACGGCCCCGACGACGATCGTCCTCGACGAGATCCTCGACCAGCGGCTGCTCGACCTCGCGGCGGACCGCGGCGTCGAGCGGATCGTCGCGCACTCGCTGGGGCAGTTCACTAAGCGACCGACCGCCGTTCAGATCCACGCGATCGACGAGATCGCGGACGAACCGCCGAACACGGAGTAGCAGCCGCCGTCGGGGCGCCCTGGTCGCCCTCGAGTCCCGATTCGATCCCGATTCTCGAGTCGTCTGTCTCGTCTCCCAAGACTGAAGGTGCTACTGAATGACAATTCGGAGAAGATGGAGACAGCAGCGCTCGAGTCAGTCTCTGCACTCTGGATCGGGAAGTTCCTCGCGGCCGTCGTCGTCGGGCTCGGTATCGGCACGCTCGTGTCGCCGGAGCCCGTCGCGGTTCCGGTCGTCGGCACCGTCTCCAGACTGCTGGTCGGGAGCGGCGCCGTCGTCGTCGGGAGCGGCCTCTACCTGTGGATTCGACGGTCGACTGGCGGCCGTGGCTGTGGCGACTCCTGCGGCTGTTAACGCGGCGCTCGCGCGACTCCCAGCGAGCGGGACTCGGTCGAGTAATTGATAAGCCGAGAGCGCCGAGCGAGCGGTAATGACACCGCCGGTAACAGCGGCGCTCGCGTTGCTCGGCGTCTGGATGCTCACGACCTTCTGGGCGACCGCTGCCAGCGCCACCAGGCAGGCGCGCACCGACGACCGACTCGATCGCATCGTTCCCGACGATCGGCTCGACGACCTCGAGGCATCGACCGGGAAAACCGCCGAGCGCTCGTTCCCCACCGCCGACGACTGAGGCCGGCCACCGCAGTCGGGCGGACGGAACGCGTCTCGTTTTCGCGACCCTTGTCGATCGGTGTTCTTCTTAGCCGAGCACGGCAAACGACAGGACCAGCAGCGCACAGACCAGCGCGCCCGAGAGCGTCGCGAGGAAGTTGACGCTCTGGTTGCCAAGCACTCGTCCCTCGAGGGTCGCACCCAGCAGGCTGTCGACGGTCATGCCGACGACGCCGGCGGCGATGATGATCGCCGCGCCGACGGTCGCGACCGCGTCAAAGAGACCGTAGGAGATGCCGGCGACGACGGTCGCGCCCACGACGCCGGCGATCTCGCCCTGCCAGGTGACCCCGCCGTCGGTGCCGGGTTCGACGGGCTCGAGGGTGGTGATCAACCGCGGCGTCTCGAAGACGCTGCCGATTTCGCTCGAGAGGGTGTCGCTCATCGCCGTGGCGACGGAACCGGCGAAGGCGAACAGAAATAGGCTCGGTTCTGGATTGCCGGGCAACAGCGTCGCCGAACTGGCCGCGTATCCCAGAACGGCCCCGAGCGCGACGGCGGCGTTACCGAGGACGTTCCCGCTGCCCCGGGCGCCGTTGTTATCCTCGGCGACGCCGCGTTCAGCCTTCTCTTCGTAGCGGTACTTCGAGGAGAGGCCGCCGATAGCGAAAAAGGAGATGAGGACGGCGAACCAGCCGTAGCCGCCAAGGACGATCGTCAACAGCCCCAGCAGGATCCCGGTGAGCATCCCCGCGATCGAGGCCGTCTCGAGGGCGTAGGAGAGGTAGCCGAATGCGACGGTGATCGCGAGCGCGGCGACGATCTCGCCCCCGGAGAGGGCCAGCGCCGGCTCGAGCTCCGCGAGCAGCCAGCCGAGGAGGCCGACGGTGAGCATGACGACGGGATCGTCGTTCGCGAACAGGATGTCCCGGAGCAGCGACGCCAGCAACGCGCCGCTCGCCCCGAGGAAGAGCATCGTCGGCAGCGCCGCCGAAAGCGACTCGAAGGCGGCGCCGTCGGCGATCGAGCGCGCCACCGACTGGCCGACGACGGCGGCGACGGTCGCGACGACGCAGAAGGCCGCCGTGTGGACGACGTCGCGGTCGGTCCACTGGTGGGCGAGTTGCTCGGCGAGGTTGCCGTACCCGACCAGCAGGACGGTCCCGACGAAAACCGCGATCGACATCGACGTCGTGACCGCGATGAGGCCGAGCGTGGTCCCCGCGAGCACGAGCGTGACGATGCCGTAGAGGCGCCCCGCTTCGTAGTCGCTCGGATAGGCCAGCAGTTCGAAGAGCGGCCCGTCGGTCACGGCGAGCGCCCCGAGGGCTGCGACGGCGGCGATCACAGCCCCGACATGCGGGTTGCCGAGCGGAACGGCGAGTGCGAGCGTACAGAGGGCTGCAAACACGCCTGCTCGCCGAACAGGTGCTGTCACGATACCGAGTCCTTTCTGTGGCGTTCACTTGAAGCTTCGTGAACTTCGCTGTGGCCGTTCTACCCCGCCTCACCGGGGTGTTGCGTCGGAACCTCTCCGTTCGGATGACCGACCGGTCGGCTACAGGCGGGTCGATCGCCGGCCGGGACGAGGAATCGCTACCCGCGAAAACCCGAAACCGGTATGGGATCGGACGGGAAACTCACTGCCGTGGGTCTGTACGAACAGTATCTCAGCCTCCGCATCCGTCGCCACGACGGCGAATTCCCCGATCACATCGCGCTCGTCATCACCGAGCGCGACCTCCTCGAGCGGGACGCTTACGGGACGCTGACGGACTTCTTCGCGTGGGCCTTCGAGTACGCCACCCAGGTGACCGTCTACGTCAGCGTCCTCGACGCCGCGGCGGTACCGGCCCTGCGACGCGAACTCGAGACCCTCGAGGCGCCCCGCGAAGTGGCCGTCCGCGGTCCCGATGATCGGACGCCGGCGGAAGCGCCCATTCGCATCGGAATCGGTCTCGGCGGGAAACACGAGTTCACCAGCGCGGTCCGGACGCTCGCGGAACACGTCGAGGACGGACAACTGGCGCCCGAGGAGATCGACGACGAGCGGGTCGAGAATCACCTCGTGTTCCCCTCCGAGCCCGACCTCGTGATCAAGACCGGCGCCGAGCGGCTCTCGGATTTCATGATCTGGCAGTCGGTCTACTCGGAGCTGTACTTCACGGACGTCAACTGGCGGGACTTCCGCAAGCGGGACTTCCTGCGGGCCGTCCGGGAATATTGTAACCGCTCACGTCGGTTCGGCCGCTAACGGCGCCGGTCACGGACGTCGCTCGACTCGCGGTCGTCGCCGTCCGGCAGCGTTCCCAGCGGTTCCTCGAGGGCGACGAGGGGGCCCGACAGATGGACGGTTCCGGATCGGAGATCGTACTCGAGCAGCCCGTAGTCCTCGAGTTTCGGCAGCGTCGCGTGAACGAGCGTGATGCGGACCGCCATCCGGGTTCGCTCGTCGTCGACCGCGGCGACGTCGGCCGCCAGTCGATCGAGCGAGACCGGCGGGTCACACCGCGACAGCACTCGAAGCGCGATCCGCGTCCGCGAACTCCCGAGCAGGGTTGCAGCCGCCTCTATCGAGCAATTCGTCACTTGTGCGAGCCGCTCGATGTCGACGACGCTGCCAGCTACTACCATGGTTATTATTTTTCCACACATATCGGTAAAATTTTTGGGGTCGCGGCGGCTCCCTATTGCGACTGCGAGTGCGTCGGCGGTCGCAGCCGATCAGTCGGCGGCCCGACTGTTCGAGTCGATGCCGTCGCCCTGCTCGTTTTGGCTCGTTTCTAACTCCTCCGGATCGGGCTGTTCGGCGGTCGGTAGCGAGTCGCGGAACCGCTCGACGACCGACTTCGCCTCCGCGAGTTCGGCGTCGCTGACGGCGCCCAGTAGGGCCAGCGCCCGCCGAGCGCGGTTCCGTCGCCAGGACTCGGCGCGGTGCTCGTAGGTTCGGATCCCCCGCAGGAAGTCCGTCTTGGAGAACTCCGGCCAATAGGGCGTACAGAAGAAGACGGCCGCCTCGTTGCCGTTGGCGTGCCACGGCAGGAAGTTCGAGGTCCGCTCCTCGCCGGCGGGTCGGATGATGAGGTCGACATCCCGGATCGGGCGGTCGTAAAGTCGACGTTCGATGTCCTCGACGTCGATTTCCGCTGGGTCGAGGTTGCCCCGCTCGACGTCCTCGGCGACCCCGCGGGCGGCCTCGAGCAGCCGCGACCGACCGCCGTACGCGAGCGCGATGTTGAGCACGAATCGGTCGTACTCCTGCGTACGGCGTTCGGCGTATTCGATGGCGTGTTGTACCCGGTCGGGGAGCATCTCCGTCTCGCCGATCGCCCGGATACAGACCCCGTTCTCGTGTACGCGGTCGGCGTCCGCGAACTCGTGGAGTTTCTCGCAGAGCAGATCGAACAGCGCCTCGTTTTGCTCGTCGGGACGGTTGAAGTTCTCCGTCGAGAACGTGTACAGCGTCAGCTCCTCGACGCCGATCTCCTGGCACCACTCGAGGACCCGTTCGGTCGTCTGTGCACCTTCGCGGTGGCCCTCGGGAGCGTCGTCGCCGTTGCTGCGGGCGTACCGTCGGTTCCCGTCTTGAATCACTGCGACGTGGGTCGGTGCGCCGGAAATCTCCCGCGAGAGCAACCCCTCGTAGGCAGCGTCGACGCGTTCACGGAGCCACCGCTTCATTACCGGAGTAAAGGTCTTCTATCCCTATGTGTCTTGCGTGCCATCTAGCAGCATGAGAACGCAAGCCCTCGAGAAAATCGTGACCGCTATCCGTTCGGCCCCGCTCAGTTCGAACAATGGCAGACGCGATCGACGACGACCTCTACCAGCGGACCAAGGCACTGCTCGAGCCCGGCGAGATCGATCTCAACGGGGCGATCGTCCGCACCGACTACGACGGTCAGGAAGACGTCAAGATGATGCAGGCGACCCTCGACGTCGGCGATATCATCGCCGAGCGCTCGGAGTACGATCCCGAGGACTGCTACGTCTACTCGGGGAACGACGACCCCGATTTCTCCTCGAACCAACACCAGGGGCTGACCTTGGACGACGAGGAGTTCGTCTGGGAGTGCCAGCAGCTGCTTCGGGAGGGGAGCTTCGACATCGTCATCTACTACCGGGCGACGGCGGACCACGAGGCGATTCTCGAGGATATCCGCGAGCTCGGCCACGAGGTTACCGGCGTTCGAGGCGACGAGTAGCGGGACCGAGCCGACGCGGCGATTTTCGAACAGCTGTTGCCTCCGTACGGGACCCTCGAGCGGGTCCGAGTCGTCTCGAGGAGCACGTCTCCGAGGTCCTTATAGTTCGGTAGTCCGGAGTGCCGCGTATGACCACTGACGTCGACCTCACGGTGCGCAAGCGGGCGGTCGTCAACGCCTATCAGGGCGGATTCCCCGTCGCCGAACGGCCCTTCGAACCGGCCGCAGCCGCCATACGCGACCGCGGGGTCGACATCACGGCGGACGAGTTGCTCGAGACGATCAGCGAGTTGGACGAGCGCGGCGTCCTCTCCCGGTTCGGCCCGCTCGTCAACGCCCAGGAGATCGGCGGGGCAGCGACGCTGGTCGCCATGCACGCCCCTGAGGATCGGTTCGACGAGATCGTCGAGCAGGTCAACGCCCACCGCGAGGTGGCCCACAACTACGAGCGCGAACACCCCCATCTGAACGTCTGGTTCGTCGTCTCGGTGGCTGATGAGGATCGCGTCGACGAAGTCCTCGGGGAGATCGAAGACGAAACCGGGCAGGAGACGTACAACCTGCCCAAACAGCAGGAGTTCCGCGTCGAGGCGAAGTTCTACGTCGACGGCCCGTTAGACGGCGACGGCGATCCCGAACGGGCCGGCGTCGACTGTACCGACCTCGGCCCCGACGTGGCGCCGGTCGACAGCGAGACGCTCTCGCCGGCCGAGCGCGACCTGATCCTCGAGATTCAGGACGGACTCCCCCTCACGGAGACGCCGTACGCCGACGTCGCCGACGCCATCGGTCAGGAGCTCGAGTGGGTCCTTGAGACGATCAAACGGTTCGAACGAGAGGGGAAGATCCGGCGGATCGGCGTCGTGCCGAACCACTACGCGCTGGGCTACGCGGAGAACGGGATGACGGTCTGGAGCGTTCCCGACGACCGAGTCGAGGAGGTCGGTCCCGAGATCGCCGCCCTGCCCTTCGTCACTCACTGTTACGAGCGTCCGCGCCACGAGGGCGTCTGGCCGTACAACTTCTTCGCGATGACCCACGGCCGTAGCGAGGCCGAGAGCCAGCAGCGTATCGAACAGGTTCGGGAACGGATGGACGACTACTGGGACGTAACTGCCGACGACTGGGATACCTTGCACTCCACACAAATATTGAAGAAAACCGGCATTCGTTTGGACGAGCGTGCCGATGCGAACACCGAGGCCGAGTAACGGATGACGAACGAGCGTTCGATACCAGAATGATCCCACTTCTTCACGATTTCACGGGCGCCACGGTGCTCGTCTTCGGCGGTGGTCGGGTCGGCGCCCGGAAGGCCCGACGGTTCGCCCGCGAGGCCAACGTGGTCGTCGTCAGCCCCGACTTCGCCGACCGAGAGTTCGGCGGCGCCGAACTGGTTCGCGCCGCGCCCGATCCGGCCGCCGTCGACGACTGGATCGAGCGAATCGATCCCGCGCTGGTCGTCGCCGCGACCGACGATGAGGCGCTCAACGAGGCCGTCGCGGAGGCGGCTCGAGCGCGCGGCGCGCTGGTCAACCGTGCCGATCGATCTGGCGAGCGGGACGTCGGCAGCGTCGTCGTTCCCGCGACCGTGCGCGAGGATCCCGTCGTCGTCTCGATCGCGACCGGCGGCACCGCCCCCGCGTTGAGCAAGTACCTCCGACAGGACCTCGAGGAGACGCTCGCCGGCGCAGGGGAGATGGCGCGGGTCTGTGCCGAGTTGCGGACGGAACTGAAATCGCGGGACGTCCCGCCCGAACGACGGCGAGCGATCGTCACCGACATCGTCAATTCTCCGGACCTTTGGACAGCTTTACGTACCGGTGCTTCCAACTACCGTCAAGTGATTGAGGACGTGTTGGGCGAAGAGCTATATACTAGGGGTGATCGACCGTGATCTCGGCCGGAGTCGTCACGGCTGCGCGAGTAACACACGAGAGCGGCAGCGTCGACGACCTCGCGGCCGCGAGTCCGGAGAGCCAACGCGAGGCCGTCGCCGACCTGCTTTCGGTGCCGGAGATCGAGGAAGCGTACGTGCTCTCGACGTGCAACCGGGTCGAGGCCTACGTCGTCGGCACCGACGCCGCCGTCGGGCGGGCCGCACTCGAGGAGTTCTTCGCGGCGGTCGACGACGACGCGGTCGTCGTCAGCGACCACGACGAGAGCTTACACCACCTGCTGTCGGTCGCGGCCGGCCTCGAGTCGGTCGTCCTCGGCGAGGATCAGATCCTCGGGCAGGTCCGGAGAGCCTACGAGGACGCCCGCACGACTGGCGGCATCGGCGAGATGCTCGAGACCGCCGTGACGAAGGCGATCCACGTCGGCGAACGGGCGCGCACCGAGACCGAGATCAACGAGGGCGTCGTCTCGCTGGGGTCGGCGGCGACGAAACTCGCCGACCGGGAGCTCTCCCTCAGCGGGACGACCGCGCTCGTCGTCGGCGCCGGCGAGATGGGCCGTCTCGCGGCCCGCAGCCTCGCCGACGCCGGCGTCGAGGACATCGTCGTCGCGAACCGGACGGTCGATCACGCCGAACACCTCGCGACCGAACTCGACGCCGACGCCGAGGCGGTCCCGCTGGAGGCGCTTTCCACCGTCGCCAGCGGCGCCGACGTCGTCGTCACCGCGACCGGCAGCGAGGAGCCGATCCTCGAACCGGACCACCTCGCGACCGACGGTGGCGCCGACGCCGACGCCGAGACGAACCGCGTCGTCGTCGACCTCGGACAGCCCCGCGACGTCGAGCCGGCCGCCGGCGACCTCTCGACCGTCGCTGTCTACGATCTGGACGACCTCGAGTCGATCACCCAGGAGACCCGCGAACAGCGCGCGGACGCGGCAAGCGAGGTCGAATCGATGGTCGATCGCGAGTTCGACCTGCTCTGTGACCAGTACAAGCGCGCCCGCGCCGACGAGGTGATCGCCGCGATGTACGAATCCGCCGAGCGCATGAAGGAACGCGAACTCGAGACGGCGCTGTCGCGACTCGAGGGCGATGAGTTTTCCGCGGAACAGCGGGAGGTCGTCGAGGCGATGGCCGACGCGCTGGTCAACCAGTTGCTCGCGCCGCCGACCAAGAGCCTCCGCGAGGCGGCGGCCGAAGACGACTGGAGTACGATCAACACCGCCCTTCAGCTGTTCGATCCCGATTTCGCCGGCGACGACGGCCCCGTCGCCCCACCGGTCACCGGCACCGCCTCGCCGCTCGAGGCGACCGACGACGACTAACGGTTAGTGCCAGAGCTTCGTCGCGTCGACGATATCGAGTGCATCGTCGGCTTCGACTTCCCAGATCCTGAGGACGAGGTGTGCCTTGCAGTAGTACTCGGTCGTCTCGATCCCGGTGTGTTCGTTTTTGAGAACGAGTTGGCACGTCTCGTCGTTCGCGCAGTCGCCTGACCGGTCACACATTACACTGCCAGCACGTACTCCGCTCGTGGATAAGTCCTTGTCGGCGCCACGGCCGTCCGGACCTCGCTTCCGGCTATCGATTCGGTCGCGATGCGCGTTATCGTCTGTCGCGAGTGTTGTCGTCACGGTCGTCGAATCCCGATTCGATCCGCTCGCGGGTGTCTCGAGACCCGTCGCGGCCAATACGCCGTGGCACAATCATTATCTGATTGGCTTCCGTTCGAGCGACTATGGCCGACCTACTGTCCGACGACGAGATCGACGCACAACTGCCCGACGAGTGGACCCAGGAGGGCGACGAGATCGTTCGCGCCTACGAGTTCGACGACTACCTCCGTGGGGTCAACTTCGCCCAGATGGTCGGCGAGATCGCCGAAGCGCAGTTCCATCACCCCGAGATCATCATCCGCTACGAGGAAGTCGAGATCCGACTGACCTCCCACGAGGAGGGCGGCGTCACGGAGCAGGACATCGAGATGGCCGAGCTGATCGAGTCCGAGCGCGACGCCTGAGGATGGACGCCCGGTACGTCTTCCGCGCCGAGCTTCGCCTCGAGGCCGACGAGTCCGGGGTCCGGCTCGAGCCGTCGACGACCGAGACGACCGTCACGGTCTTTCGCGAGGCCCCGGAGCCGGGCGAGGAGGGCTGGCTCTTCTTCCGGGATACGCTGTGGCGCGGCGAGGTGGGCGATGCCGACTACGGCCGCCAACTCGCCGAGGAGTGGCTCGGCGAGCCAGTCGAGTCCGTCTCGTTTCGCGAGCTACAGGTCGACGAGGAGTACTTCGCGGCGCTGAAGGACGCAATCGCCGACGACCTCGACCTCTTTAACGCCGACACCGTGTCGAAGGCGCTCTCGAAGTATCTCGGCTCGAGCATCCGAGTGACGGATACCGAGGTCGAGTAGCGCCGAACCGCATCGGGTTCGGTCGCGGGCACCGCGACGGCTCGTTTCAGTCCTGATCGGTCGGCGCCCCGCCCGCGCCCTCTCCTGTCACCGGGCCTACACCGTCGGGCGTCGCACACGCATCGAGTACCGCTTCGAGCGGTTCCGGGAGGCCCTCGAGACGCAGCGTTTCGGTTCGCCGATCGTACGAGACGATGCCCGCGGCCGCCAGCGCCGGGACATCGGCGTGGACGAGCATCGTTTCGATCGTTTTCCGGTGTGTCTCGTCGACAGCGTCGGGAGTCGTCCCGTCCAGTTCCGCGGCGATCCGTCTCGCGAGGACGGACAGTTCCTCAGTACTTCGTTCACGCATCACGTACAGTGCGTAGCGCCGCCGCCGTTCGCACAGCAACCGCAGGAATTTGTCGAGATCGGATCCGCCGCCGTCGACCGCGTCCGTCGGAGTCACTGTCCCGTTTTGACTACTATCGCCGTTGTTCGTCATAGTATAATTGACTGGTACCACCTGGTTATATATTGTGGATAGTGCCGATCTCGACGGCCGTGCGATTTACCGCTACTGAGTGTGATATTTGTGCCCGGATCCCGTCGCCGATTGCGACGGGCCGCGGTGTTCGGGTGCGAACAGGCGATACATCTTTACTCGAGACGCTCGTACCACAGTGTCCGATGGACGGCGAGTACGACTTTTGGCTGCTCGATCTCGACGGCACGCTCGTCGATGTCGAGTGGTCCTACACCCGGGACGTGTTCGACCGGGTCGGCGAGCGACTCGAGTACGAGTTCACCGACCAGGAAGCCGACATCCTCTGGAGCGGACTGACCGGTTCCCGGGATCGACAGCTCCGGCAGTGGGGCCTCGATCCCGACGAGTTCTGGACCGCCTTCCACGACGAGGAGGATCCGCTGGTGCGGGCCGAGCAGACGTATCTCCACGACGACGCCGCGTTCGTCACCGACCTCGAGGAACCCGTGGGGCTGGTGACCCACTGTCAGGAGTTCCTCTGCGAGCCGGTGCTCGACCATCTCGGTATCCGCGACTGGTTCGACGCCCGCCTCTGTTGTACCCCCGAAACGGGGTGGAAACCCGACCCGAACCCGGTCTACCGCGTGATGGACGACCTCGGCGTCGGTGAGAACGGTCATACGGGTGTCCTCGCGGGCGACGGCGCCAGCGACGTCGGCGCGGCCTGGAACGCGGGCCTCGACGCGATCCACGTCGAACGCGTCGGTCACGAGCGCCGGGGCCGGTGCGTCCGCGGCGATTACCGCGTCGAGTCGTTCGACGAACTGTTCTGATCCCCCGGGGATCGGACACCGAAAAGGCTTCAGGACCGTGGTCGCAGCTAGCGATAGCAACGGATGAAGTACTGTCTGCACTGCGACTGGCACACGAGCGCGACCGACGAACCGTCCGCCCGAACTCGATCACGTGCGGCGATCGATCACCATGTCGAGACCGGCCACACCATCGACTCGAGCGACGGCGTCGTCCCCCCGCGGCTGCCTGACGTCCCCACCGAAATCTTCGTCGACGATCTGGTTCCCTCGAGCGACTGATTTCCGACTCGAACCCGAGCACGGACCACGTTGGAGCGACCGTTCCGATTCGGTGGTTGTCAGTTCAGCCACCTCGGCGTCGCGTACCGGAGGTGTTTTATGACGATAGGAGAAAGGGTGGGTAGACGGCACGGTCAGCAGTCACCTTTCAGCCCGTGTGGTTTCCACGCGGGTTCACCTGCCTTGACCTACCCCGTCACTTCAACACTCGAGAGCGGCTGCTATCGCAGTTTCTGAAACCTGTCGACTACCGACCGTCAGCTACGCGTACGTCGTAGTTCGCCGCCAGTGTGCTCGAGGAATCGACAGCGACGCACTCGACCGTCATTCGTAGTGTGTCTCGAGGTAGTCGATGATCTCCTCGCTTTCGGAAAGCGTCTCGCCGCGGTCGGTGTCGACGAGGAACGGGATCGCGTCCTCGCCGCCGATGTCGACCATCGCCTGCTGGGTCAGTTCGTTGAGGACGTCGCCGCCCTCGTTGCCGGGTCGACGCGGGTTGTGTATCACGTACGAGACGCCGAGATCGGTGAGCGTCTCCCGAACCTCGGCGCTGTGCGGACAGCCCTCCGCCTGGTAGAGTTCGAGCATGTACGGTATCGTCGTCGTTCGAGGGCGTAACCCTTGGCCACGCATTCGTCGCCGGGCGCGACCGCGAGCGGCGAGCGGGGCGATCGACGACCGCTCACGTCACTCGAGGTCCGATCGATTACTCGCCGGCTGGAGTTCGTCGTCGACCAGCGTCTCGTAGGCCCGCCGGAACCGTTCGGACAGCGCCTGGTGGGAAATTCCCAGTTCGTCGGCCAGTTCCTCCATCGAGATGCCGCGGGGGATCTCGAAGTAGCCGTGCTCGAGGGCGGCCTCGAGGGCCTCCTGCTGTTGGGGGGTGAGCTGCGTCTCGTCGTCCGTGACGCCGGTGACATCGCTGACCCGGCGCAGGTCGGCGGAGATGCCGGCTTCCTCGAGGCGGTCGTAGGCGTCGACGAGGGCGTCGCGGTCGCGAAACCGGACCCGTACCTGCCACCAGCCGTCGGTCCCCCACATCTCCAGCAGGGAGCCGCCCTCGGCGAGCAGTTCGTCGCTGAGCCGCACCGTCTCGTCCACGAAGGTCACGTCGTACAGCAGCTGTGACTCGGTCTCGACGAGGAGTTCGTGGCCCGCGACCGACGGGTCCGCCTCGAAGGCGGCCTCGGCCCGCTCGCGGTCGACGTCGGAGAGCCAGAGGGACGGTCGCGTCTTCGACACCGAGGACTCGAGTTCGAACGTGGCGTCGGGAACGTGCTCGAGGGCGACCCCCAGTGTCGTCTCCGCAGCCGGAAGGCGGAACTCGGCGATCGTGGACATTACCACCCGTACACGCTACTGGAACAAAAAGCGCTGTTCAGACGGAGATGACTGTTGTTCTCGTTGATATCGCCGGGGGATAATCACGGTCACGGCTCGTCTTCGGTCAGCGAATCCGGGACTCCGTTAGTCGTCGGCTTCGGTCCCGAACTCGGCCTCGAGGGCGGCGGCGAGTTCCCGCACGCTCTCCTTGCTCGTCCGATCGGGGTTCGCGAGGGCGCGGACCGGCTGCTCGTCGATGGGGACGAAGCCGAGGTCGAGTCGGTCGGCGGTCTCGTGCAGTCCGAGGGCGACGTCGGCCTCGCCCGCGATAACCTTGCGAGCGGGGCTCTCGTGGGCCCGCAAACCCAGATCGAAGCCGTCGATCGACTCGCGGAGGTCGCGGGCGCTCGCGTCGCGGTCGGCCGCGAGGTCCGATAGGGCCGCCTCGAGGCTCGAGCGCAGTCCGGAGTCGCTCGTCCGGTTGACGAATCGCAGGTCGCGCTCGATCAGATCGGCCAGTCCCTCCACCTCGCGGGGGTTGCCGGCCCGGGTTATCAGTCCCCACTCGCGGTTCCAGCGACCGATTTCCTCGGCGTCGAGGTCCTGATCGAGCGGCCCCGCCGCGACCGCGACGTCCGGCACGCCCTCGCGGAGCCGTCGCAGCCCGGGACGGGTGCCGACCGAGAGGTAGCGGGGGTTCTCGAGGCCGTCGAGCAACCGATTCAGCGTTGGATCGTCCTCGCCGACGCCCAGCAGCGTGGGCGGCCGGACGTCCGGCGAGAAGAGGCGGACGGTGACGGACTCACCCGCTTCGAGGTAGTCGGTCTCGGGACCGACCTCGACGACGCCGTCGGCCTCGGCGAGGCTGGTCGTCGCGCCACTGCCCTTGTCGACGGGGTAGACGAGTGTCTCGCCGTTCGAATCCTCGATCAGACCGACCGGCATCAGCCGCATCCGGCCCTCCTCGTAGCGCTCCTCTCGGGCCATCGTCCCGGCGACGGTCGCGGCCCGCGGCTCCGGCAGGCCCGCCGCCTCGCGAATCGCCGGTGCGACGAAGGTGCGAAAGACCATCATCGCGGAGACGGGGTAGCCGGGGAGGCCGACGTACGCGGAGCTCTGGAGGCGGCCGACGAGCATCGGCTTCCCGGGTTTGACGCTGACGCCGTGGAGGAGCAGTTCGCCCTGCTCCTCGATCACCCGGTAGATGACGTCGACCGCGCTCGCGCTGGTCGACCCTGAGGAGAGCACGAGGTCGCACTCCTCGGCGGCCTCCCGCAGAATGCGTTCCATCTCGTCCTGTTCGTCGCCCGCGTGAGGGTAGAGCACGGCCTCGCCGCCGGCGTCCTCGACGCCCGCCGCGATCGTGTAGCTGTTGACGTCGTAGATCTCGCCGCGCGAACTCTCTACGTCCTCGCCGGGCCGGACGAGCTCGTCGCCCGTCGAGACGATGCCGACCGTCGGGGGTGCGCGGACGGGAATCTCGTCGATCCCGAGCGCCGAAAGCAGGCCGATGTCGCGAGGAGTGACCTGCGTCCCCGGGCCGAGCGCCCGTTCGCCCGCCGCGACGTCGACGCCGGCGAACATCACGTTGTCGCCGGGCGCGACCGACGTTCGGACCAGTACGTCGTCGCCTTCCCCGTCGATATCGGTCCGCTCGACGGGGACCATCGCGTCCGTGCCGTCGGGCATCACCGCGCCCGTCGAGATCTCGACCACCTGGCCCTCCTCGAGCGCGACATCCGGTTCCTCGCCGGCGTGGACCTCGCCGACCACCTCGAGTCGCGCCGGGTCGGCCTCGTCGGCGCCGAACGTGTCCCGGGCCCGGAGCGCGTAGCCGTCCAGACTCGCCCGGTCGAACCCCGGTACGTCGAGTTCGGCGTCGAGTCGCGCCGCCAGCACCCGGCCGCGAGCGTCCTCGAGCGAGACGCGCTCGAGTCCGCCCTCGAGCGACAGCGAGTCGATTGCCGCCCGCGCCTCCTCGGGGGTCGCGAGATCGCGAAACTCCTTGCGTTCCATACCCGCAGTTGGCGACCCGGAGGTAAAAACGTCGGTCGAACGCGCCGGTCGACTCGAGCGGTCCGCGCCGGAGCGATCGGGAACCGCCGCCCCGTCGCACCGTTTTCGGCTTTGAATGTCAAAACCGAGGGGGTATGGATAATGAACAATGATGGTGTACTACTTGCTGAATGTGAGATATTCTCCCTAGATATCTCAACATATGAAGTCATTTAGTGCTCGGTCACGAACGAATCGTTGTGAGTTCTCGCTTGCGTACCGTGCCGAATCCCCTCCGCTGGCTGCTGCTCTCCGTCGGGTATCTGCTCGCGCGGCTGGGCGTGATCGCTCCCCAGCGCGTCGAGCGGACGACCGACCTCGCGTGGCCGCGGATCGTCACGGGGCTCGCCCGGATGTCGAAGTCCGCGGCGGACGTCGCGATGGTCGGGATCGCCCTCGGGCCGGCGGCGATCGCGGGCGTCGGCCTCGCGACCCCCTACTGGGGGCTGGCCTTCGGGATCAGCGGCGGGATCGCCGGCGCCACGATCAGTTTGGTCTCCCAGCGTTACACCGGTGGGAGCGTCCGCGAACTCTCGCTCGCGGTGACGACCTGCGCGCTCGTCACCGCCGCGATCATGCTGCCGCTGGCCGCGCTGTACGGGGCGGTCCCCGAATGGCTGGTCGGCCTCGTCGGCGACGACGCGGCCTCGATCGCGTACGGTTCGGACTACCTCCGCGTTCTCGCTCTCGGCGTCCCGTTCGCCGGGCTGAACCTCATCGGGAGCCGGACCCTCGTCGGCGCCGACGACGCATGGACGCCGATGATGCTCCGGGCCGGCGGCGCCGTCGTCAACGTCGCGATCAACGTCGTGTTGATCTTCGTCCTGGAGATGGGCGTCGTCGGCGCGGCGATCGGGACGGTCGTCGCGAACGTCCTCGTATTGACCGCCTTCGTCGTCGGCTTCACGACCGGTCGTCTCCCGGTTATCGGCGCGTTCCCCGTCACCCTCGACCTCGGCTGGCCGCCGGTGACGGTCGCCGACCTCCGCGACGTGCTCTCGATCGGGACGCCGCTGGTCTTTACGAACGGCGCCCGCCGGGCCGCCCAGTTCCCGATGCTCGCCATCGTCGCGCTGTTCGGCCCGAACGTCCTCGCGGCCTACGTCGTCGCCCGCCGCGTCCGCGACCTGATGGACACTCCCGGCTGGGGCTTCTCGCTGGCCTCGAGCAGCCTCGTCGGACAGGAACTGGGCACCGGCGACGAGCGCTCCGCTGACACCTACGGCCGCGAGGTGCTCTGGTTCGGCGTCGGGGTCTACCTGATCAGCGCGACGATCGTCTTCGTCTTCGCCGAGCAGGTCGGCCGCGTCTTCGTGGACGATCCGTCGATCCTTCCGCTGGTGACGACGTTCATCGCCGTCGCCTGCGTCAGCGTTATCTTCCGGGGAGTCAGTGGCGGCGCGACCGGGCCGCTGCGAGCCAGCGGCGACACCAACTGGCCGTTCTACGGGCAGGCGCTGGGGCTGTACGTCTTCGCGATCCCCGTCGCCTACCTCGGCGCCGCTGCCGTTCCGATACCGGGTCTCGAGGCCGCGACGCCGCTGGGTATCGGCGCGCTCTACGCCGCCCTGGTCCTCGAGACGCTCGTTCCGGCCGTCGTCACCTACTACCGGTTCGAGACCGGCTCCTGGAAGGTCATCAGCCGGAGCTTCCGTCCCGAGTCGGGCTCTTCACCCGGCGACTGAGGTCCGGGGCAACGGTGCTGGTTCAGTACGCATGAACGTGGGGTGGCACGACACCGCGCTGGTCTACGCCAAAACTCGACCGCCTCAGCGGTCGCGGCGACTGAATCGATGTCCGTTCGTTCGCTGTCCGGCCGACTGTGACGACCGACCACGACCCTCGAGAGCCGACGCTGAGCGATACCGGAACACCGGGTAAATCGTGGTATGAATTACGAGAGCAGTCTGCTGGTACGCTTCGTCCACAGTTCGCTCCGAAAACGGCCGGCGAGTTCGCCCTGCCCTTTCCCCAGAGACACTATCACAAAGAAATATATATTTAGAATTGAAAATTCAATACATCGATGGAATTCCGCTCCATGAGCGAGGTGACCGACGACACCGCTCGGTCGTCCGGCGGGGCCCGGGACCGCAGACGATTATCGAGTTCATCTCGGTCCGCTACTCCGTCACGCGCCCGGTCTGCCGGGAAACGATTCGGGATCGACTTCTACAAAGATGGATTAGAGACGAACCTCCAGCGTCTTGCCTACGACCACGGGCCACAGCAGGTCCGCGAGTGGGCCGACGAGGGGATGCCCGTCGATATTATGGGCAAACCCTGGGACATGGAAGACTTCCGCGAACGCCAACAAGACCGGCCCGCTGCGGTCCCCACTGATATCGAGCGCCGGAACAACAAGTCCGTCCAGCGCTCGCGGGGCGCGCACAACGAACCCGCAACAGCCGGCGACACGCAGGTGCCTGACAGCGTTCGGGACGTCATCTCCTCGCCCGGCCAGCAGTTGGATACGTCGATCCAGCGCGCGGTCGAGGAGCGCATGGGCGACAACCTCGGTGACGTCCGCATCCACACCGGCCCGAAGGCCGCCACCGCCTGCGAGGACATCAACGCTCGCGCCTTTACCGTCGGGAACCACATCGCGTTCAACCACGGCGAGTACGATCCAAGTTCGCCGGAAGGCCAGCACGTGCTGGTCCACGAGTTAGCACACGTTCGCCAACAGACCGGCAGTGCCGTCTCGATGCTTCCTCAAGATGGGGACCTCGAGATCGACCCCGATCCTCGCCTAGAACGTGAGGCCGAGGAGACGGCCGACCGCGTCATGCGTGGGGGCGAACTCGGCCTCTTTCGGATGCGTAAAACGGAGTTTCACGTCCAGCGGTTGCCAGGAGGAGAATTGGTGAACAAGGCCAAGGGTCTCCTTGAGACTGGGACGGAGAAAATCGACGAATCGACGACCAAGCGGTACCGACTGACGAAAGACCAATTGGTGGACATGGTACAGTCGGTCGAGACACCGACGGGACTCACCGAGTACATCGAGCACCACGATATCGACGTGGCCAGTCGTGTCCAGGACGCGGCCAGCAGCACAGTCAAAGGCGCGACAAAAGGCTGGACGGTAGGCTCGATGCTCGGATCCGTCGCTGGCCCAGTCGGGGCTGTTGCCGGCGGACTCTCTGGTGTGCCACTCGGAGCGTTCCTCACCACCAAGTTCGGTGAACAGACTGCCGGTAAAATACAGAAAATCGTACGTGAAGTCCTCGATCTGAAAACCGACCAGGAGTTCGATTCCGAGGACAGGTCTGGATCGGATGCCATGGTTGGTCAAAGCAGGAGAACATAAACCATGAACGCACAAATCACAGGAGAATCAGATGAGTTAGTTGGTCTAAGTGTTATCGATAGTAACGACATTGAGCATGTCCTTGATATTCGTAAAAAGGATGGTGAAATAACAGGCCACGAGCAGGACGGCTACCCGGACGATCCGAGTGAGCGAACATATAGCGAGGGCGAACACGTCAGTCAGGCCCGTCGGTACGCGAAGTATTACGTCGATCAGGAGACGGAGCACGACACATTGCCATGGGATCTGGACGCGGATCAGTTCGAGGCAGTCCGACAGGCGTTGCGGGCTCTCTCAAGTGAGGAAATAGAGAAGTACTTCGGCGACCTCCTTGCCCAGAGTTTGAGCCACTACGCGGACGACCCAGATGTCGACATCGGGGATACCTCGCGCCCGGAAGTACTTCCCGCGGAGCAGATCGGCGGTGAGGACGCGGTTATCTACAAACAGGAGATTTATCTCGATGATAGCGGCGCGATCGAGGCTGTGTCGGACATCGGGATGACCTACTACGTTGCCAGGGGCGAGCGCAAAACGGTCTGGCGCGGTGATACGCCGGACCGAAAACCGGATGCCCGAGTCGAACTGTTCCCAGCTCCGCTGGTTGATCCGGCGCCGTTTCGGGACTACCTCGTGTATAATCTGCGGTGTCAGATCCGAGACTGCTATCTCATGATGGGGCTGGAACCACCTGAGGAGTACCGGGTACTCGGTCACGGCCAGTATCGCTTCACCGGCAAATACGATAGCTTCGACATCTATCCGCCGTATCACGACTTCAACGCTGATATTCCTGGCTATACTCTCGAGTTCCGTCCAGATCTCCCGATCACTTGGGGTGAACTCAGCGGACTGGTCGATTCAGACGGCGATCAGTCGCTGTACGATCAAATCAAGAACACACTGTTCAGCCGCTAACCCGATGCTCGTTCGTTCCCCACAGCAAGTACCGGGAGATCGACTAGCCGACTCGATTCAACGGGCCGTCGAGTACGATCCATCCTCCCCGGAAAGCCAGCACGTCCTCGTCCACGAGTTGGCTCACGTCCGCCAACAGACTGGCGGTGCCGTCTCGATGCTCCCCCAACCGGGCGAACTCCGCATCGATCCTGACGAACACCTCGAGCGCGAGGCCGAAGAGACGGCCGAGCGCGTACTGCGCGGGGGCAAGCTGGGCGTACAGCGGTTCAGTTAGACCGAGTGTCGCGTCCAGCGGTTGGCCGAGGCTGAGCGGCCGGAATGGGCACGCGAGCAGGCGGCTGCAGAGAGATCACACTCACTCTCGCCGAGGAGCACTTCTACCCAAAGACCGTCTCTCCTCGCTCGAGCAGACTGTCAGCGGTGATTCAACCATGGAAGAATCGGAAATCGAATGTTACTGACGCAGGTCGGCACAACACGGATTGACCATCTTGCGGAATTGCCAGTAGCCTGTATTCGAGCGGAAATCTCTTCCTCGCTGGACGACGTCCGTATTCACACGGAGTCGACGGCTGCCAGCGTCTGCGGGGTGATCACCGCTCGAGCCTTTCCCGTCGGTATCGGACCAGCGTCGAACAGATATCCGCTAATAGAGCCCGCTGAATCGATCACTCTTGCACTATTTCAGCCATGCAAAACCGCCATCAGTCGAATCGCGATTCCAAGTCATCGCCGTCTAGCGGAAGATGTGTGCATACCAACCAGTTGCTTATAAGCACAGTCGGATGAATGGCTTTTTCCCCTCGAGCGCCAAATCCTGTGGTATGGCTACCCATGGCTTTCAGGACGGCTCCGGCACGGGCGTCTCCCTGCCCGACGCGGTGCCGTTCGATCTGCCGCACTTATCGCGACTGAGCTGGGAACTCGGATCGCGCGTGGTCGACGGCGAGGACGTCGTTCGACACAGCGAGTGGGCCCGGGCGGGCCGCTCGTGGCTCCTGACGATCTTTCGGGTGACGACGAACACTGTCGTCATGCGAGTCGAGACGCCCGTCGGCCGGGAACGGTTCTACGGCGCCGCCGAACAGGACCTCGAGTCGGCGCTGCCGAAACTGAAGTCGGCGCCCCGCTGGGATCGCCTCGAATAGCGAAACAGTTGTTATATTTTCAACCGAACGGGCGCGTATGGCAGACGCCACGACCGAGACCAAGCGCTTTGTCGTCTCGCTCCACCGTTCGCTGCTCGGCGTTTTGCTCGCGGTCGTCGCGCTGATCGGGTTCGGCTGGTTTCGCCGTGCGGCCGCCACCGGCGAGCACATCCTGCTCGGCCTCAGCGGACTAGCGGTTACGGCGTTCGCAATCGTCTGGCTCGCACGCTATTCGCCGAAGGTCTTCGCGAGCGGTAGCCGCTTCGCGACCGGCGTTCTGTCCGCGCGCGTCGAATTCTTTTGGAGCGGTCGCACCGCCCCGAAACCACTATCGCTAAGGCCACTCCGTGGGACCGCTCGAGCGTGAGCGACCTCGGCAAGATCGATCGGCAGTTCTTCGACCGCCACGTCGCGCCAAACCTCGGCGCGGACCGCGACGACGTCGCCGTCGGTCCCCAACACGGCGTCGACTTCGGCGTCCTCGAGATCGGCGGACAGGCGCTGGTGACCGCCACCGACCCGATCTCGATCATGCCTCAGTTAGGACTCGAGCGCGCGGCCCGATTCGCACTCGACCTCGTGCTCGCGGATGTCGCCGTCAGCGGAATCCCCCCGTCGCACCTCTCGATCTGTTTCACCCTCCCCGAGACGATGACTGACGACGAGTTCGCGACCGTCTGGGAGACGATCCACGAGGAATGTGCCGATCTCGGCGTGGCCGTCGTGACGGGCCACACCGCCCGTTACACCGGCCCCTCGCATCCGTGGGTCGGCGCCGCGACCGCGATGGCCGTCGGCAACCCCGACGCTCTCGTCCGGCCCGACGGCGCCCGCCCGGGCGATCGGCTGCTCCTGACGACCGGCCCCGCCGTAGAGTCTGTCGGGCTCTTGAGCACGTTGTTCGCCGACCAACTCGAGGATGGGTTGTCCGCCGACGTGATCGATGACGCGCAAGCCCGACTCGAGGAGGTCTACTGCGTCCGTGGCGCCCTCGCAGCGGCTGCCGCGGGGCCGGTGACGGCGATGCACGATGTGACCGAGGGCGGCCTCGCAGGCGCGTTGAATGAGATGGCCGACGGCGCCGGCGCTCGGTTTTCGGTCGATCGAGACGCCGTTCCGATGCGTCCCGGCGTCCGGGAGGTATGCGAGCACCTCGAGATCGATCCCTGGGCTGCGACCAGCAGCGGCTCGTTGCTGCTGGCGGTCGCTCCCGAGGGCGTCGACGACGTGGTGGCGGCCCTCGAGGACCGGGACACCGTCGTCGCCGAAATCGGCCGGGTGGAGGAACCGAGCGGTACGGACAGCGACGGCGAGGTCGTCGTCGATGGCGACCGCCTCCCGCACCCGAGCGTCGATCCCTCGTGGCGAGCGTACGCCGAACTGGCCGCTTCGGCGGACGAATAGGACGAACAGCGTTCTTGTCTCGACGTGGTCTCTCGGACCGCTCGAGTCTCCGTAGCGGACCTCTCTTTCTGCGGTGGCGCGTGCAGCGTCGCGGTGAGTCGATGACGAACCGAGACGCAACGCTGCGCGAGGGATGAGTGAACGACCGCAGAGAGTGAACGAATCGGCTGGAGAGAGTGTGGAAATCCCCGTTGCCACGATAGCAGAGGCACTGTCGTCGGAGCCGACACGACTCGATCATAGCGCAAACGAGCGTTCTGCTCATGCTGGCAACGGGGGAATCGCCTCGGCCTCCCCAGCCGATTCGCTCGTTTCACTCGCTCATCCCTCGCGTGGGATCGCCTCGCGGTTCGCTGGGCTCACGGCACACATCGCTCGCCTCCCGAGGCGCTCACGGGGTTCGCGCCTCGCACCCGCTCACCGCGAGGCCGCACGCGCCACCGCAGTTCGTCGGTAGAAGTTGCGTTCGTCCGACGGGAGGTGCGACGACGGCGATTGAGCCGACTCTCACGATCGTCGACCATGACCGCTTTGTATAACCGGAAAATACGATCCACGTATGAGAACGCCAGCACCCGATTCGCGCCCGGTAGCCCTGACGATCGCCGGCAGCGACTCCGGCGGCGGCGCCGGCATCCAGGCCGACCTCGCGACGATGGCCGCCCACGGCGTCTTCGGCACGTCCGCGATCACGGCCGTCACGGCTCAAA
The DNA here is from genome assembly GCF_003977755.1 of Haloterrigena salifodinae. Classification (NCBI taxonomy): domain Archaea; kingdom Methanobacteriati; phylum Methanobacteriota; class Halobacteria; order Halobacteriales; family Natrialbaceae; genus Haloterrigena; species Haloterrigena salifodinae. Next base: position 1,367,374 of record NZ_RQWN01000001.1, on the reverse strand, counting down.
ACACCCGGGGCGTCGAGTCCTCGCACGTCCTGCCGACGGAAGAGATCGACGCCCAGATCGAGGCCGTCACCGGCGACTTCGCGATCGGCGCGGCAAAGACGGGGATGCTCGCGACGACACCGGTCATCGAGACCGTCGCCGACTACGCCCGCGAGTTCGAGTTCCCGCTGCTCGTCGATCCCGTGATGGTCGCGACCTCGGGCGATCGGCTGCTCGAGCCTGAGGCCGAGCGCGCCTACGAGGACCTGCTCGGCGAGGCACGGCTGGCGACGCCCAACGCCGACGAGGCCGAGGTGCTGACGGGTATCGAGGTGACCGACGACGAGAGCGCGATTGCGGCCGGCAAGGCGATCCTCGAGACGGGCGTCGACGCCGCCCTCGTCAAGGGCGGTCACGTCCCCGGCGAGACGGTCCGGGACACGCTCGTCACCGCGGATGGCGTCCGGACGTTCGAGCACCCGCGGGTCGGCACCGAGGCGACCCACGGCTCGGGCTGTACGCTGGGGTCGGCGATCGCGGCCCGACTCGCGACGGGCGAACCCCTCGAGACGGCCGTCGAGGGCGCCACGCAGTTTCTCGCCCGCGCGGTGCGGTACTACTACGACGTCGGCGAGGGTCACGGCGCGGTCAACCACATGGTCCCGCTGCGAAACGAGGCCAGCCGCGAACTGACGGCCGAGGAGGTCCAGGCCGTCGTCGACCGCTTCGTCGACGCCGACGTGTCGGCGCTGGTCCCCGAGGTCGGGATGAACGTCGCCGGCGCGACCCCCTACGCCGAATCGGTCGCGGAGACCGCAGCCGTCGAGGGGCGAATCACGCGCACGCTCTCGGGCGTCCAGCCCAACCGCGGGGTTCGGTTCGGCGCCTCGAGCCACGTCGCCCGATTCCTGCTCGCGGCCCGGGAGTTCTTCCCGGAGCTTCGGTTCGCGGTTAACTGCCGGTTCGACGACGACGTCGAGGACGCGCTCGAGGCCCTCGAGTGGCCGGTCGCCGAGTACGACCGCGACGAACAGCCCGACGAGGTCGCGGCGACCGAGGGGAGCACGATGGGCTGGGGGGCTCGACAGGCCTTCACGGATCGCGACGACGCTCCGGTCGCGGTCGTCGACCGCGGCGAGATCGGGAAGGAGCCGCTCGTGAAGCTCGTCGCGAGCGATCCGGAGACGCTGGCCGAGCGAGCGCTGGCGCTCGAGAGCGAGGTGGACCGATGAGCGCCGACGGCGCCGGCGCCGCGACCGACCTCGACGTCGGACTCGTCCTCCCGCAGTACGGCACCGAGACGGAAACGGTCCGGAACGTCGCGATCGAGGCCGAATCGCTGGGCTACGACGCGGTCTGGCTCGAGGACCACTTCCAGTCGTGGATCGGCGACCCGCGGCGGGGAGTCCACGAGTGCTGGACGACCCTCAGCGCCCTCGCGGAGGCCACCGACGAGATCCGGCTCGGCACGCTCGTGACGAGTCAGGACTACCGTCATCCCGCCTTGCTGGCGAAGATGGCCGCACAGGTCGACCGGATCAGCGACGGCCGCCTCGAACTGGGCCTCGGCGGGGGCTGGTACGAAGCCGAGTACGACCGCTTCGGCTACGAGTTCCGAGATCCCCCGGCAAAGCGTCTCCGACGGCTCGCCGAGACGGTCGAGATCCTGCAGGGGCTGTGGACCAACGAAACGTACAGCCACGAGGGCGAGCACCTTGAGGTCGACCTCGAGGACGCCTTCTGCGAACCCCGGCCGGTACAGGACCCACATCCGCCGGTCTGGATCGGCGGCGGGGGCGAGGAGTTCACGCTGCGGTACGCCGCCGAACTGGCCGACGGCTGGAACTTCGGCACGCTCGAGCCCGAGGGCTTCGCCGACAAACTCGCCGTGCTGCGCGAGCACTGCGAGAGCGAGGAACGCTACGACGCGATCCGCAAGTCCGCGGAACTGTTCGTCTTCGTCGGCGAGACGACCGACGACGCCGAGGCGAAACGCGAGCGATTCGCCGACGACTTCCTCCCCGACGAGCCGTCCGAGCCCCGCGAGTTCTTCCTCTCGGGGTACGTCGAGACGGCGCCGACGGGGACGCCCGAGGAGGTTCGGGACCGCCTCGCGGAGTACGCGGACGCCGGCATCGAGGAGGTCATGCTCGTGGTTCCCGACGCGGCCGACGACGGGGACGAGAGCCTCGATCTGCTGGCCGGAGAACTGCTCGACTAGGGAGACCGATGCCTCGAGCCGTCCGTTCTCGGCCCGACGGGTTCGTGTTTTTATCCAAACAGCAGCGTTATGATGGATTCCGTAGTACGGACACGTATGATTGACTCGAGAACGTGGATGCCAGCGATAGCGCTCGGGCTGGCGACCTCGGGCGGCGTCTACTGGCTCGCCGATGTGCCGTTGCTCGCCACGTACGTCGGCGCGTTCTGGACGATCGGGGTCGGGCTGACGGCCTATCACGCGGACGCGATCCCGGGACTGTTGCGGGGCAACTCGGAGTGGGGGACGACGGCCCGCCTCTGGTCCGGCGCGTTCGGCGGACTGATGGCGCTCGCGGCGACCGCCGTGATGGGCCCGCAACTGCCGGTGTCCTCGGAAACGAGGTTCGCGCTGGGGCTGCTCGTCATCGGGGTCGCGATAACGATGGCGAACGTCGGTATCGGCCTCGCGCTCTCGCTCGCCGGGGACGGTGCCGGAACGGTCGAAACGCGAGTCGAAGCTCCCGGCAGCGATAGCTGAGCGCAGTCGACCCCGAACCCGGAGCCGGCTGTCACGACGAGCACACGCCGGTTCCGGGAACCGAACGCTCATTCTCGAGGATCGAGTATCGCGCCGCATGGTCGAGAGTCCGTTCGACGTCGACATTCGCGTCGGCGAGGTACTCGCGGCGGAACCGTTTCCCGAGGCGAACAAGCCGGAGATGACCAAGCTGTGGATCGACCTCGGCGGGGAACACGGCGAGGTCCAGTCGGCCGCGCAGTTGGATCACCACTACGATTCCGACGAACTCGAGGGCCGGCAGGTGCTGTGCGCGACGAACCTCGTCACGGTCCGGATCGCGGGCTTCAAATCCGAGGCGCTGACCGTCGGCGTCCCCAGCGACGAAGAGTATCCGATCCTGGTGTCGCCGGACGAGGGAGTCCCGACGGGCGGGCAACTGTACTGATCGGTCGGTCCGACCGTCCGATCGCGGTCATCGGTCGGCGGCCAAAAGCGCGCTCTCACCCGACCGATCGACGCGATTACGGATCTCGAATAAATACTTGATGGCTGATAATATATCGAACTCCTCTCACATCTACGTTGATTTTTGGCCGGTAGACAGGATATACCAAGTCATCCACGGAGATTGTTCGAGGCAACGGTAATTGTCCGGCAAGAACACTTATGGCGGTCAGGGGCCCTGATGTATCCATGTCACAACACAGTGGGCCCTCGAACTCACAGCTGCCCGACCGGAACGCAGGCGAAGCGGCGTCGTTCACCGTCGACCGAGCGACCGTCGAGCAGGTGAAATCGTTCGTCGGGATGGGCCCCCGGGACGAGGAGCTTCTCGAGTCGATGTCCGATATCTTCGAGCGGATCAGCGACGACCTCCCCCAGGAGTACTACAATAACGTCCAGGCCCAGCCGGAGGTCCTCGAGGCGTTTGGAAACGAGGGCGTGACAGCGGATCAGGTCGAACGCGAACAGCGAACGTATCTCCGTGAGTTCGGTCAGGGCGAGTACGACCACTCCTTCTTCGAGCGGCGCATGCAGACCGGCTATATCGACCCGTTCCTCGAGGCGGGACTCGACAAGTACGTCGGCTCGTTCGGGCTCGTCTACGAGCGGATGCTCAACGAGATCGCCGCCGACGTCAAAGCCGAGTTCGAGACGGCCGACGACGAGTCGGACGCTGAGCCCGCTGTTGAAGACGCGGTCGACGCCACCGTCGAACGATCGCTCGCGTTCCTCCGGACGGCGGTTATCGACCAGCAGCTCGCGATCGAGTCACGCGTCGACGTTTACCTGGCCGAACTCGAGGAACAGGAACACCGCCGGGAGCAGGTCCACGAGGAACTCCAGGGGATCCTCGGCGACTTCGAGGAGTTGGCCGACGAGATCAACGACGGCATCAACAACATCGACGGCTACACCGAGGAGCAGTCGGAGTCGATCTCGGAGATCGCCAGCGAGATGTCGACGCTCAGCGCGACCGTCGAGGAGATCGCCTCGAACACGGAGGAGGTCAGCGCGACCACCGAACACGCCGAGGAGATCGCCGTCGACACCGCCGAGACCGCCGAAGACGCGATCACCAAGATGGAGCGGGTGAAAAACGCCTCCGACGAGGTCACCGACGACGTCGAGAACCTCCGCGAGGGTGTCCAGCGAATCGACGAGATCGTCGAAGTGATCAACGATATCGCCGACCAGACCAACCTGCTCGCGCTGAACGCCTCCATCGAGGCGGCGACGGCCGGCGAGGCCGGCGACGGCTTCGCCGTCGTCGCCAACGAGGTCAAGTCCCTTGCCGAGGAGTCCCAGGAGGAGGCGACCAACATCGAGCGGATGATCGCCGAGATCCAGGAGGACACTCACGACACGGTCGAGAGCCTCGAGACGGCCAACAACGAGATCGAGGACGGCGTCGAACTCGTCGAGGAGACGGTCGACAACCTCGAAGAGATCGAGAACGCGGTCAAGGAGTCCTCCTCAGGTATCAGGGAGGTCGCGACCGCGACCGACGATCAGGCCGCCAGCACCGAGGAAGTCGCGGGGATGACCGACACCGTCATGGAGACGGCGACCAAGGTCGCCTCCGAGACCGACGACCTCGCGCAGGCGAACGCGGAGGCCAACCCGCTGGTCAAGGAGATCGTCGACCTGGTCGAACAGTTGACCGAGGTCGAAGAAGAGCACGAGGTCTAGGCGGTCAGACGAGCGGTCCCGTCTCCGTCGGGCACTCGAGTCGACGCCCGCGGCGGAACCCGCATGGTTTTAGCGGTGGCGGAACAGTCACCGCGTATGACCGAGGCGACGGGTATCGTCGGAGAGTTCTTCTCGCTCAAGGAGGACACCGACGCCGATCTGCTGACGATGCAGTGTGGCGATTTCTACGAGTTCTTCGGCGAGGACGCCGAGACCGTCAGCGAGGAACTCGATCTCAAAGTCTCCCAGAAGTCCTCGCACGGCTCGTCGTATCCGATGGCCGGCGTGCCGATCGACGATCTGACGCCCTATCTGAAAGCACTGGTCGAGCGCGGCTACCGGGTCGCCGTCGCCGACCAGTACGAGACCGACTCCGGCCACGCCCGCGAGGTCGTCCGCGTCGTCACCCCGGGGACGCTGCTCGAGACAACCGACGCCGACGCGCAGTACCTGGCGGCGGTGGTCGACGGCACCGAGTCCCCAGGCAACGGCGGCTACGGCCTCGCCTTCGCCGACGTGACGACGGGACGGTTCCTCGTGGCCGACGCCGAGGACGCCGACGACGCGCTGACCGAACTGTACCGGTTCGATCCTGTCGAGGTGTTGCCGGGTCCCGGCGTGCGCACCGACGACGACCTGCTGGGCCTCGTGCGAGAGCGGATCGACGCCGCGCTGACGCTCCACGAGACGGAGGCCTTCGCGCCCAAGCGAGCCGCTCACACCGTCCGGGAGCAGTTCGGCGAGGAGACGGTCGACCGCCTCGACGTCGGCGAGCCGACCCTCGCGGCCGCCGGCGCGGTGCTCGATTACGTCGCGGAGACCGGCACCGGCGTGCTCGCCTCGATGACCCGCATTCAGGCCCACCACGGCGACGACCACGTCACGCTGGACGCGACCACCCAGCGCAATCTCGAACTGACCGAAACGATGCAAGGCGACCGCGAGGGATCTCTGTTCGCGACGATCGACCACACCGAGACCAGCGCCGGTGGCCGTCTGTTAAAGGAGTGGCTCCAGCGGCCCCGACGATCGCTCGAGACGCTCGAGCGCCGCCAAGAGAGCGTCGCCGCGCTGTCCTCGGCGGCGCTGGCCCGCGACGAGTTACAGGACCGGCTGGACGAGGCCTACGACCTGGCGCGGCTAGCCTCGAAGGCGAGCCACGGAAGCGCCGACGCGCGTGATTTGCTCTCGGTACGGCAGACGCTCGCGGTGCTGCCCGCGCTCGCGGAGGCCATCGAGTCGAACCCCGACCTCTCGGCGTCGCCGCTGTCGGACATCGTCGACCGGCCCGACCGGGACGCCGCGAGCGAACTGCGGGAGGCCCTCGAGGAGGCCATCGCGGACGATCCGCCGTCGACGGTGACGCAGGGGGGACTCTTCCGGAAGGGCTACGACGACGAGTTGGACGAGGTGATCGACCGCCACGAGGAGGTCAAGCGGTGGCTCGATACGCTCGCCGACCGGGAGAAAGGGCAGTACGGTCTGAGCCACGTGACCGTCGACCGAAACAAGACCGACGGCTACTACATTCAGGTCGGCAAGTCGGCCGCCGACGGCGTCCCCGATCACTACGAGGAGATCAAGACGCTCAAGAACTCCAAGCGCTTTACGACCGACGAATTAGAGGAGAAGGAACGCGAGATCCTGCGACTCGAGGAGCAACGGGGTAACCTCGAGTACGAACTGTTCGAGGAACTGCGCGAGGAGGTCGCCGCGCGGGCGGAACTGCTCCAGGATGTCGGGCGGGCGCTGGCGACCGTCGACGCGCTGGCGAGTCTGGCGACCCACGCGGCCGAGAATCGGTGGGTTCAGCCCGAGTTGCACCGTGACGACCGCCTCGACATCGAGCAGGGCCGCCACCCGGTCGTCGAGCAGACGACGGAGTTCGTCCCGAACGACGTGCGACTGGACGAAGAGCGGGGCTTTCTCGTCGTCACTGGCCCTAACATGTCCGGTAAGTCGACCTACATGCGACAGGTTGCCGGAATCGTCCTGCTGGCCCAGATCGGAAGCTTCGTCCCCGCCGAATCGGCCGAGATCGGGCTGGTCGACGGTATCTTCACCCGCGTCGGCGCGCTGGACGAACTCGCCCAGGGCCGCTCGACGTTCATGGTCGAGATGAGCGAACTCTCGAACATCCTCCACACCGCGACCGAGGACTCGCTGGTGATCTTAGACGAGGTGGGCCGCGGCACGGCGACCTACGACGGCATCTCCATCGCGTGGGCCGCGACGGAGTATCTGCACAACGAGGTGCAGGCGAAGACGCTCTTTGCCACTCACTACCACGAGTTGACCGGCCTCGCCGAGAAGCTGCCCCGCGTCGCCAACGTCCACGTCGCAGCCGACGAACGCGACGGCGACGTCACCTTCCTCCGGACGGTTCGTGACGGTCCGACGGATCGCTCCTACGGGATCCACGTCGCCGACCTCGCCGGTGTTCCTGGCCCAGTCGTCGAGCGCTCGAGAGACGTTCTCGAGCGCCTGCGCGAGGAGAAGGCGATCGAAGCGAAGGGGGGCTCCTCGAGCGAGCCTGTCCAGACCGTCTTCGACCTCGGCGACGGCGAGTTCCGCGGGCCGGCGAACGCGGACGGGGGTGAGCCGAGTGAAACGAGGCGAACGTCAGAAGGCCGCCGGTCTTCTGGAAGTGAGCGAACCGACGGTTCGCGATCCTCGTCGGAGGCACCCTCCGACGGTGGCCAATCGGCCGACAGGGACGGGACGGACGAACACGAACAGGGCGAGACGGTCGACCCCGAGGCGAAGGCCGTCCTCGAGAAGTTCGCGGAGATCGACGTGAACACGACGCCGCCGATCGAACTGGTCACGGAGGTCCAGAAGCTCCAGGAGCGCCTCGAGGAGACGGACCGCTGATCCCCTCGTGATCCGGGATCGAATCGGACGGGCCCAAAACGTCATTCGACCCGTCACGAAACGGGACGTATTCCGATGACCGCCGAGGACGAGTCCGACGAGCGGCGACGGCGGCACTGCCAACGCTATCACGAGGCGGTCCTCGATCTCATGACCGACGAGGACGTCGTCGAGGGCGCCTTCGACGCGGCCCTCCGTTCGATCACGGAGACTGCCGCCGAAATCGTCGGTGCGACTCGCGTCAGCGTCTGGCTGTTCGACGACGGCGGCGACCGCCTCCGCTGTGTCGACCGCTACGACGACCGCACGGACGACCACACCGGCGGCACGGAACTGGTCTCGGCCGACTATCCCGCGTACTTCGAGGCGTTACGGACGCACCGATCGATCAGCGCCGGCGACGCCCGTACGGATCCGCGAACGCGGGAACTGACGGCCGACTATCTCGAGCCGACGGGGGTCGAATCGCTGCTCGACGCGACGCTCCGGTCGGAAGGCGACGTGATCGGCGTCGTCTGTCACGAACAGGTCGGCCGGACGCGCGAGTGGACCGAGACCGAGATCCAGTTCGCCGGTGACGTCGCCGACGTCGTCCATCGGGCCCTGCGCAACCACCGCAGCGCCGAGCAGCGACGGGAGCTCGAGTTCCGCCGATCGCTCCTCGAGGCCCAGCAGGAGGCGATGCCCGACGGGGTCCTCGTCGTCGGCGACGGCGGCGAGCTCCACACCTGGAACACCCGGTTTCGCGATCTGTGGAACCTCTCGGCTGACGGGCTCGAGCCGCCCCGCGGCGACGCCGTCCTCGACCGCATTCGCGACCGGGTCACGGACCCGGCGGCGTTCGTCCGCCGGATCGAACACCTCACCGAGAACCCCGCGGAAACGAGCCACGATGAGCTCGCGGTCGACGACGGCCGGGTGTTCGAGCTCTACTCGACGCCGGTTCGCAGCGACGCTGGAACGCAGTACGGTCGCCTCTGGCTCGTCCGCGACATCACGGAGCGACGGGAGCGACAGGACGAACTCGAGTTGAAGAACCGGACGATAGACGAAGCGCCGATCGGAATCACGCTTAGCGACGCCACGCAGCCGGACAATCCGCTCGTCTACGCCAACGATCAGTTCGAACGGCTCACCGGATACCCCCGCGAGGAAATCCTCGGTCGGAACTGTCGGTTCCTCCAGGGCGAGCGAACCGCGACCGAGCCGGTCGACGACTTGCGCGCGGCGATCGACGCGGAACGATCGAACACCGTCGAGCTCCGCAACTACCGGAAGGACGAGAGTGAGTTCTGGAACCGAGTCACCGTCGCACCGGTGGCGGACGAGAACGGGGACGTGACGAACTACGTCGGGTTCCAGCAGGACGTCACCGAGCGCAAGGAAGCGACGCGACAGCTCCGCGTGCTCCACCGCGTCCTGCGGCACAACCTCGCCAACCAGATGAGCATCATCCGGGGGACCGCCGAACAGCTCGCCGAGCGGTCCGGCGGCGACACCGAAGCCGCCGCGGAGACGATCGTCGAGGAGGCCGACCAACTGCTCGGCTTGACCGATAAACACCGCTCGATCGTCCGCCTGTTGAGCGAGCGACCGACGCCGGAGCCGATCGCACTCGAGCCGCTCTGTCGCCGACCGTGTCGGAGCGTCCGCACGGACTACCCCCACGCCGACGTTACGCTCGCGGGCGATCCGAACGCGACCGTCGTCGGGATTCCAACGCTCGAGACGGCGGTTCACGAGCTCCTCGTAAACGGCGTCGTCCACGGCGATCGGACGTCGCCGTCCGTCGAACTCCGCGTCGAGCGGCGACCCGAAACGGTCCATCTTCGGATCGTCGATGACGGTCCCGGCCTTCCCGAGGAGGAGCAGCGGATCATCACCGGCGACGGGACGGTCGAACCCCTCTATCACGGCCTCGGGATGGGGCTGTGGCTTGTTCACTGGATCGTCTCCCTCTCCCGCGGGACGATCGACATCGAGGAAACGGGCCCGGACGGAACGACGATTCGGATCGAACTCCCGCGCGCGGACGAGTGACGACGGGAACGGACGCTGGCAGCGCCCGTAGCGCAGCGCAGTGATTTTTGCCGGCAGGCGTTGCGGATCCGATATGAGCTACGACGCGCTCGTCGATCGACTCGCGAGTGACGATCGCGAGCGGCGGATCGCGGCGTTTCCGGACGGCAGCGTCGATACCTATTACACCCCGTTCGACGCGGCGGGCGATCGGATTGCGGACCGCGAGACGTTCGGGGATCGGATCGCTCGCGGCGACAGCGACTCAGTTCCGATCGAGCGCGACGCCCGGGAGCCGGGCGGGCAGGCGGTGAACATGGCCCGACAGGCCCACGCACTGGGCGACGAACCGACGCTCTACGGCCACCTCGAGGATCCGATCTTCGACGACCTGCCGTTCGAGACGGTGTCGGTAGGCAAGCCGTCGCGGATCTCGGTCTTCTCCTTCGATGACGACGACCTCCTGCTCTCCGAGCGGTCCTCGGCCGTCGCGAACTGGTCGCTGTCCGATCTCGAGGCCGCGGTGCCGAGCGGCGACGCCGGCGAGGCGCTGGCGGCCGACGCCGTCTGCTGTGGCAACTGGGCGTCCATCGAGAGGCTGACCGACGCGCTCGAGACGCTCGCCGAGGGCTCGCTCGAGTCATCGACGTTCGTTCTCGATCCCGGGCCCGTGAATACGCGGTCCGATGGGGCTCTGCTCGACCTCCTCGAGACGCTCGGCGAACTCAAGGAGACGACCGACGTCGTCTACAGCGTGAATCGGGCCGAACTCGAGTGCACGGCGGCCGCGACCGGGGCCGACTCGGATGCGTCCGGAATCGGCGCCGACCTCGAGCGCCTCGAGAGCGTTCGGGAGATGGCGGGGATCACGGCTGCCGTTCTCCACGAGACCGAGCACGCGGCGGTCGCGACGCGGACGGAGACGATGGTCGTCGAGAACGTCGCCCTCGAGGACCCCGAACGGCGGACGGGCGCCGGCGACCGGTTCGGCGCTGGCCTCGCCGTCGCCCGCGCACGCTGCTGGGACTGGGAGACGGCGCTCGCGCTCGGGAACTGCGCGGCCTCGTACTACGTCGCAACGGGAGAAACCGGCACGCGAGACGACCTCCGGTCGTTTCTGGACGACTGAACTCGAGTTCGAACGCCGACCGATCGGCGCCGCGGGTCACGCCCCGACTGTTTCCTGCGTGCTCTCGCCGTCGACATCGCGGTCGTCCTCACGGTCGGTCGCGTGGTGGCCACCGATCACGACGTTGACCGCCGCGCCGACCAGCAGAATCAGCGCGTTGCCATAGAGCCAGATCAACAGTAGGATGACCGCGCCGAACGTCTCGAACGTCCCGACGGTGTTCACCAGCCCCACGTAGATCCCGAAGACCGCCTCGAGGACGACCCAGCCCCCAGCGGCGATGAACGTTCCCGGCAGGGCGTCTCGAACCGAGACGTCCGGATCCGGGAAGACGTAGTACATCGGGAAGAACGCGACCGACAGGGCGACGAACAGGGCAATCGGCGTCGCCGCCTGAACGGCGGGGTGGCCGATCGCGGCCAGCGTCGTCGCCCCGAAGCCGGCGCCGACGGTGGCGATCAGGATGACTGCGAAGACGACGGCGCCGTTGACGACCTTCTCGGGGAACGAGTTCTCCCCGTCTGCGTAGAGTTCGTCGAACGCGGTCGTGACGCCGCGGAAGATCCGCAACATCCCCCACAGCAAGGAAACGAGCCCGATCAGCGACGCGCCGGCGCGCTCGGAGGCGTGGGTCAGCGCCTCGTAGACCAGCCCCTGGCCGGCGGGGCTCAGGTGGTCGCGAGCCATCGCGACGAGCTGTTCGGTCAGGTACTCGTTGCCGACCGCGCCCGCGACGAGAAATAGCAGGAGTAGGAGGGGCAATAGGGAGAGAAAGGCGGCGTGGGCGATGCTGCCCGCCATAAACGTCACGTTGTGCTCGTCGATGACCGCGACGACCTCCCGGGCGACGGCGTAGCTCCGTCGCGCGTCCATACCCGACTCGAGGCCATCGGCGCCGAAAAGACCGCCGCTGGCACGTGCCACCGTCTCACAACTGGGTCGATCGAGCCTCGAGAGCCGACTTCCAACCGGCAGGATCGAGCGACTGTTGGCCGGCCGTCGGGACGGAGAAGTGTCGGATCGGTACGACTATGGCTCGAGGCGACGCGAGTCGACACGATGCACGAACCGGAGTTCGGCGTCGCGGGGAAGACCGCGATCGTCACCGGCGCGAGTCAGGGTATCGGGGAATCGATCGCGAAGACGCTCGCGGCCGACGGCGCGAACGTCGCGATCTGTTCGCGTTCGATGGACCGCGTGGGACCGGTCGCGGAGGAGATCAACGAGAGCGAGGCTGACGGCGAGGCGCTGGCCGTCGAGTGCAACGTCCGCGAGCGCGAACAGGTCCAAAACCTGGTCGACGAAACCGTCGACGAGTTCGGCGATATCGACATCCTCGTGAACAACGCCGGCGGGGAGTTCGTCGCCCCCTTCGAGGAGATCTCCGAGAACGGCTGGCAGACGATCGTCGACCTCAACCTCAATAGTACCGTCCACTGCACGCAACTGGCCGGCGAGGTCATGCGCGAAGGCGACGGTGGCGCCATCATCAACCTCTCGTCGGTCAACGGCCAGCACGCCGCGCCCGGCGAGAGCCACTACGGCGCCTCGAAGGCGGCGATCATCCGGCTGACCGAGACGCTGGCCGTCGAGTGGGCCGAACACGACATCCGCGTCAACTGCGTCGCGCCGGGGCTCGTTCAAACGCCGGGCGTCGCCGAGACGCTGGGCATCGACAGCGAGGACATGCCGCCTCGAGAGAAAGCCGAGCGCCGCATCGGTCACCCCGAGGAGATCGCCGACGTCGTGCAGTTCCTCGCCAGTCCCGCCGCCTCGTTCATGAACGGCGAGACTGTGACCGCGAAGGGCGTTCCCCGGGCCGGGAACTCGATGTCGCAGGATCTGGGGCTCGAGTAGCGCGGGTTTCACCGCTTCTCCTGCGGTGGCGCGTGCTGTCGGGCGTCCGAACGAGAGTGATGACGACCGATGACAGCGCGCGAGCGTAGCGCGGAACCAACGGTTCCGCGGACCGTGCGAACGGGCAGAGCGCGGCGCAACGCGCCGCGGTTGTCGGGACGGCAGAGCCGCCCCGCAGCGCCCGTGAGCAGCAATCGGTCGGGGAGGAGGAGGAAATTCCGGTTGCCACGCGAGCAGGAACTGCACAATGCGTACCGGTCGGCGACGATCGAAAACCCGCCGAAACTGTACTCGAGCGAGCGATCACGGCCGACTCGAGCGCTCCCTAATCGAAATCGAGAGAGCGAGTATGTTTTTGCACCCCCCGGGAAACATCCACGTATGGAACTTCAGCAGGCACTCCGTGGAATCACTACTCCGCTCGTCACCCCCTTCGATCCCGACTCGAGCGATATCGACGAACCCGCGCTCCGCGACCTCCTCAAGCACCTCCTCGAGAACGACATCGACGCCGTCTTTCCCTGTGGCACCACGGGCGAGTTCGCCAGTCTCACGCCCGAGGAACGGAACCGCGTCCACGAGATCACGGTCGACGCGGTCGACGGCGAGGTGCCCGTCCTCGCGGGCGCTGCGGCCACGAGCGTCGCCGAGACGGTCGACTACGCCGAGGACGCGGCCGCGATCGGCGCCGACGCGGCGGTCGTCACGCCGCCGTACTTCCACACGGCGAACGCGCCCGAAGGCAACCAGCGATTCATAGAGCAGGTCGCCGATCGATCCCCGCTGCCGCTCCTGCTGTACAACATCCCGGTCTGTACCGGCCAGCGACTGGAACCGGAGACCGTCGAGGCCGTCGCCGCCCACGACAACATTCTCGGCCTGAAGGACTCGAGCGGCGACCTCGAGTACTTCCTGTCGGTCATGCGCCGAACGCCCGACGAGTTTCTCATGCTGCAGGGGTACGACGCGCTTCTCGTCCCTGCGCTACGCATGGGCGCCGACGGCGGCGTGAACGCGCTCTCGAACGCCGTGCCCGCACAGCTTTCCGAACTGTACGAGGCGTCCGGCGACGAGCGCGGCGACCGACTGCAGGATGCCGTCAGCGAACTGTTCGGCGCCTGCGCCGCTCACGGGTTCGCGCCGGCGGCGAAGACCGCCCTCGAGTACCGCGGCGTGATCCCCTCGGACGCCGTCCGTCCGCCGCTGGTCGAGGTCCCCGATGACGGCCGCGAGTCCATTGGGGACGCCGTCGACGGCCTGCTCGAGACGAGCGAGTAGCGCCCTCTGCGGCGCCGATATCGTCGAGCGAGACGCTCCGGCGAGTCGGACAGTCACTAATCCACAGATTAACCTCGCTCGAGCGAGAGCGACCGCCATGAACCGAGCGAACGGCGTCAGACGGACTCGTGCAGAGGACCGCAGTTCAGGCTCTGTCCTCGAGTCACACGACCGTTCGTACGCGGGGATCGAGCCATGACCGACGAGCCACCACAGGAGACCGAGATCCGCCAGCTAGACGAGGACACCGTCGCCCGCATCGCCGCCGGCGAGGTCGTCGAACGCCCCGCCAGCGCGGTGAAGGAACTCGTCGAGAATAGCCTCGACGCGGACGCCGACAGCGTCGACGTCACCGTCGAGGAGGGCGGTACCGAACTGATACGGGTCGCCGACGACGGCCGCGGCATGGGCGAGGTCGACGTCCGCGCGGCCGTCCGCGAGCACACGACGAGCAAGATCGAGGGGCTAGAGGACTTAGAGTCGGGCGTCGCCACGCTGGGCTTTCGTGGCGAAGCCCTACACACCATCGGCTCAGTCTCGCGGGTGACCATCTGCTCGCGCCCGCGCGGCGAATCCGGCGCGGGAACGGAACTCGTCTACGAGGGCGGGGAGGTGACCAGCGTCGAGCCGACGGGCTGTCCCGAGGGAACGATCGTCGAGGTCGAGGACCTCTTCTACAACACGCCCGCCCGCCGGAAGTTCCTCAAGACGACCGCGACGGAGTTCGCCCACGTCAACCGCGTCGTCACGCGCTACGCGCTGGCCAATCCCGACGTCGCGGTCTCGCTGACCCACGACGGCCGCGAGGTGTTCGCGACGACGGGACAGGGCGACCTCCAGGCCGCCGTCATGGCGGTCTACGGCCGCGAAGTCGCCTCGTCGATGATCCCCGTCGAGGCCGACGGCGACGACCTCCCGCCGGGGCCGCTCGAGTCGGTCTCCGGGCTGGTTTCCCATCCCGAGACCAACCGCTCGAGTCCGGAGTATCTCGCGACCTACGTCAACGGCCGGGCGGTCACCGCCGACGCCGTCCGCGAGGGGATCATGGGCGCCTACGGCGCCCAACTGGGCGGCGATCGCTACCCGTTCGTGACGCTCTTTCTCGAGGTGCCCGGCGAGGCCGTCGACGTCAACGTCCACCCCCGGAAGCGGGAGGTCCGGTTCAACGACGACGATTCCGTCCGCCGGCAGGTCGACGCCGCCGTCGAGTCGGCGCTGCTCGAACACGGCCTGCTGCGCTCGCGCGCGCCCCGCGGCCGGTCGGCGCCCGGCGAAGCCAGCGTCGTTCCCGGCGACGCCGCTCGCGGGACGAACGACGGGGAGCCGACGGCCGAGGACCTCCCGGCTGCCCTCGAGGGCGACGGCGAGTCAGAATCGGGATCCGATTCGTCGTCCAAGCCGACGGCCGACGATACCGCAGCGGCCTCGTCGCGGTCGCCGTCGACGGTCGACGCCGACTCCGCCGACGGCGGTTCGACGACGGGTTCGGCCGGATCGCCACCGGCCGGCGGCGCCTCGAGCGGCCCGTCGGGAACCGCTTCGAGCGGTCCGTCCGGCAGCGACTCGAGTGGGACGTCTGAAACTCCGTCGGGAACCGCCTCGAGCGGGTCAGCGAAACGCCCCTCGAGCGAACCGGCAGAGAGCGACTCGAGTGGCGCTCCGGAAACCGAGTCGACAGCGTCTCGAGCGGAGTCGAGCACCGATCGCGGGGGTGACGACCCCGATCGGACCGGCCGCGAGCCGGAGCGCAAGTTCGCCGCGGCCACCGAACAGCGGACCCTCGACGGCGAGGCGGCGACTGGCGACGAGACCGCGTTCGACTCGCTGCCCGCGCTGCGCGTGCTCGGACAGCTCGACGACACCTACCTCGTCTGCGAGACCGACGACGGGCTCGTGTTGATCGACCAGCACGCCGCCGACGAGCGGGTCAACTACGAGCGCCTGCAGCGGGCGTTCGCAGACGACCCCGCCGCACAGGCGCTGGCGGAGCCCGTGGAACTCGAGTTGACCGCCGCCGAGGCCGAGGCCTTCGAGGGGTACCGCGAGGCGCTCTCGCGGCTGGGGTTCTACGCCGACCGGACCGACGACCGGACGGTGGCCGTGACGACCGTCCCCGCCGTCTTCGACGAGACGCTCGAGCCCGAGCGACTGCGGGACGTCCTCGCGTCGTTCGTCGAGGGCGACCGCGAGGCGGGCGCAGAGACGGTCGACGCGCTGGCCGACGAGTTCCTCGGCGACCTGGCCTGCTACCCGTCGGTTACGGGGAACACGTCGCTGACCGAGGGGTCGGTGGTCGACCTCCTCGAGGCCTTGGACGACTGCGAGAATCCGTACGCCTGTCCGCACGGGCGGCCGGTTATCGTTCGGTTCGACGAGCGCGAGATCGAGGATCGGTTCGAGCGGGATTACCCGGGACACCAGGGGTGAGCCCGCCGGTTCTGACCGGCGCTCTGGACTCGAACGCGGGCTCGGCCGGACTCAGTCCGGCCGGCTGTTGATCCGGTCGAACCCCTTCCAGATCCCGACCACGATAAGGCCGGCCAGCAGAGCTAGCCCGGCGAACAGGGCGAGTTCGGACGACGCTTCCGCTTCGACCAGCCCGCCCGCCCAGCCGAGGGCGAACACCAGCACGCCCGTCACCGCGATGACGAGGATGACGAGTCGATCGCCGAATTCAGTCATGGGCGCCGTTGGCGAGCGGTCGTTGTAACGGGACGGCCTGCAACGGCGCCGTTAGCTTCTGTATCCTCGCATCAGTGGCTAACTCGCTCGATATCGGACGCCCCGATCGGCCCGCCGTTCCGTCGCGGTCACCGTAACCGACGCTGCTCGAGCGCGGCGAGTCGCCCGAGCGCCGGCACCGGCATCGGCAACGGTACGGGGATCGACGCCGAACGGCCGTCCATGACGATCGATCTCGACGGCGCGAACGCGGGTGGCCAGTTCGTCAGGACCGCGCTCACGCTGTCGGTCCTCGAGAACGAACCGATCCGCATCGAGAACGTCCGCGGGAATCGATCCACGCAGGGACTGCGCCACCAGCACTTGGCGGTCCTCGAGACGATGGCCGCAGTCTGCGACGCCGACGTTTCGGGCGCGGAACTGGGCGCCGAGACGATCGACTTCGAGCCCGACCTCGAGTCGACCGCGGACGCCAGCGGCTGGGGCGGCGCCGGACGCGGCCGGCTCGCGGGCGGTACCTACGAGGTCGACATCGGTACCGCGGGGAGCGCGACGCTGCTGTTCGACGCCCTCCTGCCGCTCGCCTCGGTGCTCGAGTCGCAACTGTCGGTGACGGTCACCGGCGGCACCGACGTGCAGTGGTCGCCGCTGCTGGACTACGCGCGACGCGTGAAACTGCCGCTGCTCCGCCGGGTCGGGCTCACCGCCGCGATCGAGGTCGATCGGCGGGGGTTCTATCCCGACGGCGGCGGGCGGGCTACGCTGCAGTTCGCGCCCTCGACGCTCGAGCCGATCGAGCTCGCGGAGCGCGGTCCGCTCGAGGGCGTCCGACTCTACTCGACCGAGTCCGCGTCGCTGGCCGATCGGGACGTGGCTCACCGGCAGGCCGAGGGCGCCCTCGAGCGGCTGGCGCTCGCGGAGGCCGACCTCGAGGTCGTCGACCGTTGCGAACGGACGGTCGAGAGCCCCTCACCAGGCTCGGCGATCGTGCTCCGCGTCGATCACGAGACGGGGATCGCGGGCTTTACCGCGCTGGGCGAGCGCGGCAAACCGGCCGAGCGCGTCGGCGAGGACGCCGCCGACGCCGCGAACCGTTTCCTGAAATGGGATGTCGAGGACGAAGGCGAGCCGGCGCCACCTGTCGACCGCCACATGGCCGATCAGTTGCTCGTCTTCCTTGCGCTCGCGGGCGGTCACGTCCGGATTCCCGCCGTCACGGACCACGTGGCGACGAGCCGCGAATTACTCGAGGCCTTCGGCGCCGATCTCGACCTCGACCTCGACCTCGAGCGCGACGCGGCGAGCGGCGCCGACGGCGAGACCGCTTCCACGGCCGATGACGCTCGGCCGGCGCTGGTGACAGTCGACTCGACCGTCGATACCTGACTCGAGGTCCGAAACCGCGGTCAACGGCTCTTACGCAGCGATTAACTCACCGCCATAACTTATACCGCAGCCGTCCCTTGCTCAGGGTATGACCGACGCAGACAGTACCGGCAACTCGGTTCGGGGGGCCGATTGGTGAGCGATATCGTCACGTTCGGGGAGACGATGCTCCGGCTGTCGCCGCCCCAGAACGAGCGCCTCGAGGACGTCGACGAGTTCGAGGTCCGAGCGGCGGGGGCAGAGAGCAACGTCGCGATCGCGGCGAGTCGGCTGGGCGCGACGGCGGCGTGGATTTCGAAGGTTCCGGAGACGCCGCTGGGGAAGCGCGTTGTCGGCGAACTCCGCCAGCACGGGATCGACACCGACGTCGTCTGGAGCCACCGCGGGCGTCAGGGCACGTACTACCTCGAGCGGGCGGGCAAGCCCCGCGGAACGAACGTGATCTACGATCGGGAGAACACCGCCGTCTCGACGGCGAAAGCCCGCGAGTTCGACATCGATCGGATCCAGAACGCGCGCGTCTTCTTCACGACCGGGATCACGCCCGCGCTCTCGCCGACGCTCCGGGAGACGACGGCGAACATGCTCAAGGCGGCCCGACAGGGCGGGACGACGACCGCCTTCGATTTCAACTACCGAAACAAGCTCTGGTCGCCCGACGAGGCCCGCGAGACCCTGACGCAGCTGTTCCCGGGGATCGACGTGCTCGTCATCGCCGCCAGAGACGCCCGGACCGTCCTCGGCATCGAGGGCGATCCGCGCCAACTGGCCCACCGGCTGGGCTCCCAGTACGACTTCACGACCGTCGTCGTCACCCGCGGTGCCGAGGGCGCGATCGGCTGGCACGACAGCGTCGTCCACGAGCAGGAGGCCTACGAGACCGACACCGTCTCGTCGATCGGCACCGGCGACGCCTTCACTGGCGCGTTCATCGCCCGCCGCCTCCACGGCGACGACGTCCCGACCGCCCTCGAGTACGCCGCGGCGACGGCGGCGATCAAACGGACGATTCCGGGCGACGTCGCGCTCGTCTCCAAGGAGGAGGTCGACGCGGTCGTCAAATCGGGCGGGACCGACCTCTCTCGGTAGAGCAAGCGTCTCCGAAGCTGGACCCGAGGGGGCTCTCGTGACGCTTGGCGTGCCGGTTTCGGCTCTTCGCGGCGTTCGTTTTGACGGGTTTGTCAGAAGCTATGTTATATCCCGGTCGGAAGCTGCGACCGTCATGAACCGTGGATTCGCAGTGATCGTGACGCTGCTCCTGGCGACGAGCGCCGTCGGCGCGGCGTTCGGAGCCGGCGCGGGCGCGTCGACCGGCGCGGAATCGAGTACGACCACCGACGGCGAAACCGAGACGGCGAGCGCGGCGACGGCCGGCGGCGAGGCGTACGCCGGCACCCACGTCGCGTTCGACGTCGAGGACGACGCGGTCACCGACTACCGGATCGGCAGCGACGAGACGTTCTCCTCGGTGGCCGTCCAGTCGACCAGCGAAGCCGGAGCCGGCGCCGATCTCGGCGCCGAGGTCGACCTCGAGACGCTGACGACCCTCGAGGGCGCCGGGCTCTCGCTGGCCGCCAAATCCGAGACGAACGCCGAGGTGCGAGCCAAGAGCGGCGCGACGCTGTCGGCCCACGACACCGAACGCGGGACGCTCGTTGTCGAGAGCGGCTCGGAGAGTCAGTACGTTCGGGCCGAGCTCGCCGCTAACGCCAGTGCCGAAGAAGAGGGCGACCGCGTCCGCGTCGAGACCGGCGACCACGAGGGCACCTTCCTCGTCGTCGGCGACGGCGAGGTGACGGTCACCGACGACGGCAACGTCACGGCCGAACTCGCCGAGAACGCGACGCTGACGTTCCGGTCGTACGAGGACGGCGAGCGCGACGAGACCGCCGAGTACGAGGAATCGCTGATCGCCGACGGGAACGCCGCCGTCGAGGTCCACGTCGAAGACCGGAGCGGCGAGGCGGTCGGCGAGGCCGTCACGTACGGGCAGGAAACCGGTGCCGAGGTCGAAACCGAGGCGCGCGATCGGGTCAACGTGACCATCGACCGTGCCACCCACGAGGGGACGGTCGTGCTGACCACCGTCTCCGAGGCGGCCGTCGGCAACCTCGAGGACCTCGAGGTCCGGGTCGACGGCGAGGCCGCCACGGAGGTCTCCTCGAAGAGCGAACTCGAGGGCGCGATCGGGAGCGACGAGTCCCGGTACATGGTCGCCCAGCAGTCGGAGGCGTCGGCCGAAGCGACGGTCTACATTGCCGTCAACCACTTCTCGGAGCGCACGGCGACGATCGACGGCGCCGACGGCGACGATTCGGACGACGGAGCCAACAGGACGGACGATGGCGACGAGACGGACGGGGCGGACGGCGACGATAGCGGAACGGACGACGAGACGGACGCAACTGAGAACAACGGGACGACCGACGGGAGTGAAAGCGGTGCGGACGGCGACGCCAGCGACGAAACCGACGACGGTGAGGAAAGTGACACCAGTGCAGACGGTGGCGACGGGATGCCCGGCTTCGGCGTCGGCGTCGCCGTCGCCGCGATCGCCGTCGCCGGTCTGTTCACCCGACTGCAGGATTGAGTGACGCCCGTCGGTGCGAGGCGAGCCAATAAGCTCGCAAACCGGTTCGTTCGAGTTTGTTCCTCTTTCTCAAACATCATCTTTCGAGAATAACTCGTATAGCTAGATGGGTACACAATCGTGCGGTCGTATCCTGCAGTTGGACGACTTTGTCAAAAGGGCCTTTACACCCCGGTGTCTCCCGGCGGAGTGCAATGCCCCGAATCGCAGCCGTTGCACTCGCAGCCCTCGTGACGATGGCGACCCTGTCGGTCGCCGTCGTCGGCGCTGCGGGCACAGCACAGCCCTCCGAATCGCACGCGATGACCGCCCAGGACGTGACGGCCGACGGCGAGGCGTACGCCGGTACCCACGTCGCGTTCGAGACCTCGAGTAACGCGATCGTCGACTACCGCGTCGACGACGAGACGGTCTTCGAGAACGTGACCGTCGCCAGCCAGAGCAATTACCAGAGCCAGACCGAGGCCGGCGCCGACGCCCGGCTCTCGGCCGTGGTCGATCTCTCCGGTCTGGGACTCTCCCTCGACGCGCAGAGCGAGACGCGCGCCGACGTCGCGACCGACGGCTCGGCGTCGCTGTCGGCTCACGACACCGAGCGCGGCATCCTCACCGTCGACGCGGGCGAGGACGCCCAGTACGTCGCGTTGAACCTCTCCGAGGAGAGCAACGCGACGGCCAGCGACGAGGGCGACCGCGTCCTCGTCGAGACCGACGAACGAACCGGCGCGCTCGTCGTCGCCGGCGACGGCGAGGTCGCGGTCAACGACAACGGCGACGTGACTGCCGACCTCGGCAGCGAGTCGACGCTAGTCTTCCGCTCCTACGAGGACGGCGAGCGCGACGAGAACGCCGAGGAACAGGAACGACTGATCGCCGAGGGAACGGCGACCGTCGAGGTCTACGCCGACGCGGTCGACGGCGAACGCGTCGTCGACGTCGCGACCTACGGTCACGACACCGCCGTCGAAACCGGCGCCGAGGCCGAAGAGCGCCTCGAGATGTCCGTCGAACGCGCCGAGAGCGAGGGGAAGATCGTGATCGTCTCCGTCTCCGAGGCCGCCCTCGAGACCGTCGGGAGCGCCGAGGACCTCGCGGTGACCGTCGACGGCGAGGCCGCCGCGGAGGCCTCCTCGTACAGCGAACTGGAAGGCGGGATCGGCGAAGAGCCCCGCTACATGGTGACCTCCTCGGGCAACGCCGAGGCGGCCGCCGACGTGCTCGTCGCGATCGACCACTTTTCGGAGCGGGACGTGGCGATCCAGAACGCGGACGACGTCGAGAGCGGCGACGACGACAGCCTCCCTGGCTTCGGCGCCGGCACGGCGCTGGTCGCCGCGCTGATCGGCGTCGGCGCTCGCGTCCACAGCTAACGTCTCCGCCGTCCGCCCCGCACCGCGTTTTCAGTGTATCGAACGCTTTCGCTCACCTACCTCCTGAGGAACGCCTTTTTGTCGCGCCGGCGTACACCGGCTATGGTACACGTCGCGATCGTCGGCGCGTACGGCAGCGCGGGGGTCGCCGTCGCCGACGAACTCCTCGAGCGCCGCGGGGAGCTCTCCGACCTCGAACTGACGCTGATCGACGACGGCGACCCCGGCGGCGGCCTCTGCATTCTGCGGGGCTGCATGCCGAGCAAGGACGTCCTCTCGGCCGGCCAGCACCGCTACCAGGCGCGCCACGACGACCGACTCGAGGGCGTTCCCGACGTCGATCCCGAGGCGGTCGTCGCCCGGAAGGACGACCACGTTTCGGGATTCGCCGAACACCGCCGCGATCGCGTCCACGACCTGGCTGAGCACGAGGGCGTCGAGTTGCTCCGCGAGACGGCGCGGTTCGTCGACGACCGCGTCCTCGCGGTCGGCGACCGTCGGATCGAACCCGACTACGTCGTGGTCGCGACGGGCTCCGTACCGAACATCCCAGATCTGCCCGGCATCGACGACGTACCGGTGCGGACGAGCGCGGACGTCCTCGACGCGACCGCGTTTCCGGACTCCGGGATCGTGCTGGGCAACGGCTACATCAGCCTCGAGCTCGGGCCCTACCTGAGCGAGGTCGGCGACGTCGACCTCACCGTCGTCGAGCACGACGAACGGCCCCTCGACGCGTTTCCGGACGCCTACGGCGACACTCTCCTCGAGATCTACCGCGACCAGTTCGGGATCGAGGTGTTGACCGCGACGGACGAGCGGCGCCTCGAGCCGACCGACGACGGCGGCGTTCGCCTGTTCGCCGAGCGAGCGGGCGACGGTGGGACGGGAGACGGCGGCGAGGAATTGACCGTCGAGGCCGACGAACTCTACTGTTTCACCGGTCGCAACCCGAACCTCGAGGGGCTGGGCCTCGAGCAGACGCGACTCGAGCCGGAATCGGGCTGGGTCGGGTCGAAGATGCAGGCCACCGACGACGAGCGCGTCTTCGTCATCGGCGACGCGAACGGTCGCGAGCCGATCCTCCACGTCGCCAAGGAGCAGGGCTTCGCGGCCGGGGCGAACATCGTCCACCACGCTCGCGGCGACGACCTCGAACCTTACGCGAACGTCCCCCACCACGTGATCTTCGCGGGGCTAGGCGTCTATCCTGTCGGCAGGGTGGGACACACGCCGGCGACGGCTGCCGACTCCGGCATGGACGCGTTCGTCGTTACCCGCGAGGCGTCGTCGGACGGCGTCTTCAAGACGAAAGACCACCCAGAGGGGCGGGCGACGCTGGTGATCGACGCCGACAGCGGGGCCGTCCTCGGCTATCAGGGGATCCACCTGCACGCCGACGTGATGGCGAAGACGATGCAGGTCGTCGTCGAAATGGGACTGGACGTCCGCGAGGTTCCCAACCGGGCCTACCACCCCACCACGCCCGAGATCCTCGACGGCCTCTTTCGGGAGGCCTGCGCCAAACTCGAGGAGCGCCAGCAGTGCGTCGGTCCCGATTCGAGCGATCCCGCGCTGTAGACGCGTGCTATCACGTGTCCAGAAATCCTTATTATTAATCGTGTCCTATAGGGCGTCGATTATCGATGGCATCCTTCGACGAGATGAACCGCATGTTTCGCGAGATGGACCGCGCGTTCGACCAGCTCCGCACGACCTGGATGCACGAGTTCGCGTCGCCCGGCTTCGGCGGGACCCTCGAGTCCGGTCGCACCGGTCCTGATTCGGATCGACACGCCCCCGGAACCGACCGCCGTACTCCCGAATCCGACGACGGCTCCCTCGAATCCGGACGCCACGTATCCGGCCCGCAGTGGCCCGTCTTCGGCGGCTTCGGAGGGCAGACCGGCGCCGCGATGGGTGATGCGGCGACCCTCGAGGACGAGGGCGACGCCTACGTCTTCGTGATGGACCTGCCGGGCTTCGAGAAGACGGACATTGGCCTCAGCTACGCGGACGGTCGCCTGACGATCGACGCCCGGACCGACGTCGAGTCGGGCACCGACACCGCTCGCTCCGTCCGGTCGCGCCGGGTCGGCCGCCACGTCCCCGTCCCGACGGAAATCGTCGCCGACGAGATCACGGCGACCTACCACAACGGCGTCCTCGAGGTCCGCATGCCGATCGCCGAGGACGGCGACGACGGCCACCGAATCGAGGTCGAATGAGAGGTGACGCGACGACGGCCGTCGCCCGTTTCGAGCGGACGCGAGTGCAGAACACACTGATACACCGCAGTTCGACGTACCGTATTCTCCATCGTCGGTTCTCGAACGATGGGGTCCGGGCGTACACCCAAGGCGGATGCGACCGAACGACTACCCATGGGTGAGGACACCACTCACGACGGAGCCGACGAGCGGGAACCGGAGCCGATCGAGGAGGATCCGACGGACGCGATCGATCTGGAACTCACCGAGCGCGTCCGCGTGGGCGTCACCCGCGGCGAGACCGACCTCGAGATCGGGCCGCCGCGGGACTATCCGGACCGGGCCGACGTCTCCGTCCGACCGGAGTCGGAAAACGGGGACCGGATCGTCGTGAGCATCGACGCGATGGCGGGCGATCACGGCACGGGTCACGCAGACGTCGAACTGACGCCGGCGGAGGCCCGACGGCTCCGGGATCGCCTCGACGAGACGATCCGCTGGATGCCGGACGGAAACGGCGATCCGGAGCGCTGACGCCGTTACCGTTGGCGCCGCGCTATCGATCGGATCCCGGCGAACGGGGCACAGGAACTCGTCATCGCCGCTCTGACGGCCACGAGAGCGATTCTCCCGTCAATCAGGTAAACGAGCCCGATGGCCCGAGAGCGGACACCGCGACTGAACGCCGACCGGCGGCGAAAAGAACTACTCGGGGCTCGGCGTCTCCTCGCGCGAGAGGTACGACGTCAGATCGGACGTCGTGACCATCCCGATCACGCCCACTTCGTCGTCGACGACGGGGAGGTGGTGGAACCCGTGCTCGATCATGACGTCCGCGGCGTCGCGGATGCTATCCTGAGCCGAGACCGTCACGATATCCTCGGTCATGTACTTCGAGACCGGCGTCTGGTCTTTCGGTTTCCGTTCGGCGACGATGCGAACGAAGTCCGTCGTCGTCAGGATCCCCTCCAGTCGGTTGTCATCGTCGGTGACGACGACCGAGCCGATCTCGTTCTCCAGCATCAGTTGCGCGGTTTCCTCGACGAGCGTCTCCCGCGTCACCGTGTGAAGCGACGAGGACATGACCCGTCCGACGAAAATATCCTCCATACACATCTGTATTCTTTATACACTATAAGAATTGTCGAAGTCGAGTCGTTCGCCGATGGTCGACGGGTCGATCGGGACGCGCGAGACTGCCGATCGATCAGCCTACCGACACGCCGAGTTGCGAAAACCACGTTCAGTCCGCGGCGCAGGTTTAAGTGCGAACTCGGCTATACTGGGTGACAGACCGATCGATGGCTCCGTCACCGGCATCCCTCCAGGGGACCTGCAAACTCCGCGCCGAACCGGCCCCCAGCGACGAGCTTTTCGACTGGATCGCCGGCGAGTACGCTGCCTTCGCGGCCGAGTACGGCCCGCGGAACGTGCTGGTGTTGAAACGCCATCCCGCCGGCCTCGAGCGCCTCGCCGACGCGCTGGCTGACACCGGAACGACGGACGGGACGCCCCAGTCCCCGCGCGTCGAGTCGCTGCCCGAGCACGCCTCAAAGGTCCTCGAGGCGCTGGACCCGACGCTCGACCGGCTCGAGTACGAGGAGCGCATCGAGCTCATCTCGCTGGTGATCGACGGCGCCAGCCGCGAGGTGCCGCCGTACCTCGAGCGCGCCGCCGCCCACGAGAGCTTCGCCCGCGACGTCGGGCAACTGCTGCTCGAGGCGACGCGCCAGCGGTTTCGCCTGGCGGACGTCGAGAGCGAGGACCCCCACGACTGTCTGGCCTTCCTGTACGCGATGAACGACCGGTTCCACGCCGAACTCGAGGACCGGGGCTACGTCGAACGGGCGGACGTGATCCCCCGAACCGTCGACGCGCTCGAGGCGAATACGGACGATCTGCGGACGCGGATCGGCGAGTCGATCGACGCCGTCCTCGCCGTCGAGTTCGAGGAGTACCGTCGGCTCGACCGGCGCTACCTCGCGGCGCTGACCGCCGACGCGGACCTTGTCTGTCTCGGCGAGCGCCACGCCAGCGTCGAACGCACCCGCGTCGAGTCTGGCTCGATCGAGGACTGCGTCGGCGACGGGCTGGAAATCGAGGTCCTCGAATCGGACGAGAACGGAAGCGAGACCGCGGCGTCACCGCACCGCTCCGTAACGCGATTGCTGGCGACAGGCGAAACGCCGCGGACGGCCGGCGGTGCACCGCAGACGACCGACGAGGCATCCCGGACGATCGATGGGCTGTCGCCGACGACCGGCCGATCAACCACCGGGTACGCCCGCCGAATCCGCACCCGGACCGCCAGGGAACAGATCCGGTCCGTCGCCACCGAGATCCAGGCGCTCCGGGATCGGAACGGCTGGAGCTACGACGCCGTCGCCGTCGCCGTCCCCCGGATCGAGCGGGTTCCCGAAACCAGAACGCAGCTCCGCGAGGCCGGGATCCCGACGGCGACGATCGGCACGCCGTCGCTCGCTGAGGATCCAGCCGTCAACGAACTCTACGCGTTCGTGACGCTGCAGTGTGCGCGCGAACGCGACGGCGACGGCTGGATCGACGCCGCGTTCGCCGGCGACCGCAGCTCTCCGGACCGTGACGCGGACGATCCGGAGACGGTCGCCCTCGAGCGGCTCCGGGCCCGCGTCGACGACTTCTCGCCCGCCCTGCTGGCCGACTGCGCCGGCGCGAGCGTCTCGCGGTCGCTCGAGCGGTGGATCCGCCGGACGGATCTGAAGGGGCGGATCGCCCGCGAGGAGGACTGGATCGACGCCCGCGAGGGGAACGCGGGAGTGCGTCGGGTCCTCGAGATCGCCCGGTTCGTCGAGGAGACCGACCTCGTAGGCCCGGACTGGGGCGGGCTGCGACGGATGCTCCGACGGACGATCCAGTACGACGCGCCGTACGTCCACGCGGTCGAGACCCAGCCGCCGACCGGCGGCGTGACGGTCTGCGCCGTCGACGACCTCAAGTACGACTCGCGGGAGGCCGTCTTCCTGCTGGACCTGATCGACGACACCTACCCCGGCGAGCAGTTTCTTACCCAACTGTTCCCGACGGCGTGGCTCCGCGAGATGGACAGCTACCCGGCCGTTACGGACCCCAGCGTCGAGGACGTGACGTCGACGTTCGCGACCGTCGACGCCGACGGCGTCGGCGATCCGTTTGAGACCTACCACGCCCAGCGTTCCCGGCGGCGCCTCGCGCTCGGGGCCCGTGCCGCGCGGAGCCGCCTCTACTGCTGTTCGTACGAACGCGGCGCCGGCGGCCTGCGGCGGACCTACGACGAGTCGCGCTACTTGCAGGAACTCGAGGCGACGCCCGGGCTCGAGCTCCGGGCCGTCGACGCCGACACGGACGCGGCGATCCACGGCGAGTCCAACGCCCTCGAGGCGTTGCTGGCCCAGCCGCGGGGCGAACTCGAGCGCATCCTCCGGGAAGCGAGTACCGGCGGCGAGGCCGACCTCGGCGCGACCGAGGAACTCTTCGAGGAGATCGCGGTCGTCCTCGCCGAGGGAGACGTCGACGACGAACTCGCCGAGGCGGTCCGCTCGCAGTTCGAGTTCGCCGCGGGCGAGGTGATCCGCGATGACTGACGGCGCCCGGCCGAACGCGGACCCGGACTCAGAATCGGATCCGAACCCCGTTCCCGACGCGCTCTCAACCGACGCCGTCGCGACCTACCTCCACTGTCCCCGACGGTACGAGTTCGCCCACGCGTACGATCTCGAGGTTGAGGGCGACGGCGACGAGTCGTCGATCGACGACCGCGTCGACCTCCTGCGGACCGCGATCTGCGACGCGCTGCGACGCGGCGAGGCCGACCGCGAGTCCCTACTCGAGGCCGCCCGAAACCGGCTCGAGGCGCTCTGGGACGACCACGACGAGCGGTTTCACTCGCTGGCCCAGCGCCGACACGAACGGCGGGTCCTCGAGGCGACCCTTGAGGCCTACGTCGAGGCGGTCGGCGCCGAGCACGCCGCTGGCATCGAGGCGCTCGCGTCCGACGCGGGGGGCGGGGAACTTATCGGCCCGAACCTGCCGCTCTCGAGTACGATATCGCTGCCCGAACGGGATGGGGACAGTGATGGAGCCGCCGATACGGGAGCGATCCCCGACAGCGTCGCGGTCGACGCGACCGTCGACTACGTTTACGCGGACGGCTCGTCGGTCGTCGGCGTTCGCTTCGTCCCGACGCTGGCGCCGCTGGGACTGCTTCGCTACCGCTCCGAGTGGGAGGGCGATATCTCCGGCCAGTTCACGGACCACTTCGAACCCGACGCGGACGCCTTCGAGCCGTCGTTCGTTGGCGCGCTCTTCGAAACTGCGACGGTCCTCGACGGCCTCCGGAACCGCTGTGCCCGGCTCGGCCTCGAGGACCGAACCTGCCGGTACGTCCAGATCCCACTGGCGGACCGCTCACGTACCGCCGTCAACTGGGTCCGAGAAACCGTCGAAACGAGCCTCGAGACGATGGATCTGACCGACCGCTACATCGACCACCACACCTACGGCATGACCCACGAACACCGCAATCAGACGGTCGACGATCGCCTCGCGCGCGTCGTCGCCGACCTCGTCGCGGGCGCGTTCGACCCGACCGACACCGGTCGCTGGGACGAGATCTCGAGCGAGGCCTGTCCCGACTGCGACTACACGGTCTGCTGTCAGGACTACATCGCCGCGGAGGTGCGGTTCGATGGCTGAGGACGACGCGCGCGGACCGCGTTCGGATGCTGGCGAGCACGTGGATGCGACCGTCTTCGACGCTCTGGACGCCCTTGAGCCGAGGGGCAACCAGCGGGAGGTCATCGAGAGCCGGGCGGACTGCACCTCCGTCGACGCCGGCGCCGGAACCGGAAAGACGACGACGATGCTCATGCGGATCGAGCGGGCGATCGAACGCGACGAGGTCGACCCCGACGACGTGCTGGTGCTGACCTTCGCCAACGAGGCCGCCGGGAGCATCCGCGAGGCGGTCGCCGAGCGCCTCGATCCCGCGGCCGCATCGGCGATCGACGTCTACACCTACCACTCCTTCTGTTACCGGCTGGTCCGAGAGTACGCCTACTATCTGGGCTACTCGCCGGAGTTCGACGTCGTCACCGAGCGCAAGCGACGCCGGATCGTCGGCCGACTGCTCGCGAGCAACGACTATGGGTTCGCGACCGCCACGCGGGGCGACGGCTCGCCCGACGACCTCACCGCCGCCGTCGACGACTTCATCCAGTCGATGAGCCAGGAGGACGTCACGCCCGACGAGCTCCGAGAGCGGCTCCCCGAGGTCCGCACCCTCGAACTCTGCAACGAGTTCGTTCTCTGGCTCGAGCGGACCGCCGGCCAGGATCTTTCCTTCGACAACGAGGCGCTGCGGTACTTCAACGCCGACGATCACCTCGAGACAGCCGCCGCGTCGTTGGTCGAGTACGGCAAGCTGCTGGAGTACTGCCGCGAGAAGATCGCCGAAGCGCCGGAGCCGTTCCGCGAGGACGCCGTCGTTCGCGATATCGATCGCTACCTCCGGGTCGTGCAGGACTCGGTGACGAACACGATCGAAGCGCTCTCGCTCGAGGATCGGACGACCAAACAGCTGCCGCGGGCGCTGTTTGGCAACGAGATCTGGCGGACCGCGACCGAGCGCGTCGAGCAGAGCCCGTTCGGCCGGCTGAAACACTACGTCGAGTTCCTGCGGCTGGCCCGCCACTACGCCGAGGTCTACGCCGACTACCACGACGCCCTCGAGGAGGAGGGCGCACTGGACTTCGACGAACTGGTTCGGACAGCTACCGGACTGCTGGACGACCCGGCGATCGCCGACGAGATCACCGGCGAGTGGACGCAGGTCTACTGCGACGAGTTCCAGGACACCGACGAGACCCAGTTCGGACTCATTACCGAACTCACGGACGGGCCGGACCGACCAGACCTGCTCGCGATCGGCGACAAGGATCAGGCGATCTACGGCTGGCGCGGGACCGACCGGGAGGGACTCGACCGGCTCGCCGACGCCTACGACGACCACCGGGGGATCGAACTCGAGCTCAACTTCCGGTCGCGCCAGGAAATCCTCGATCTCACCAACCGCTGCGACTATGGGCCCCAGTCCTCGAAACGGCTCCGCGAGGTCGGGCGGACTCCTGGTGAGTACCGAACGGAGAGCGACCCGACGGCAGGTCACGAAACGGGTACTGAACCGGACGAAGACCGACCGGATCGCGTCGTCAAGATCGAGAGCGATGAGCTCGGCCCGTCGCCGGCGGATCAGGTCGCGACCACCGTCTCGAGGCTTCTGAACGGCGAATCCGAAAACGTTCCCCGGCGCTCGCTCGAGGACATCGCGGTCATCGTCCGCACGAATCGCCACGCGCAGGCCGTCGCCGACGAGCTTCGAGAGCGACGGATCCCCTATGAGATCTCCGGCTCGCCGCGGGGCGAGATCGACCCCGGGATTCGGACGCTCATTTCGTATCTCCGGGTCCTCGTCGATCCCGACGCCGACGCGCACCTCCGGCGCGTGCTGCTCTACCGGTACCGGCTCTCCGAGGCTGACCTCGCGACGCTG
Source organism: Haloterrigena salifodinae (assembly GCF_003977755.1). NCBI lineage: Archaea > Methanobacteriati > Methanobacteriota > Halobacteria > Halobacteriales > Natrialbaceae > Haloterrigena > Haloterrigena salifodinae. The sequence continues at coordinate 1,336,520 of NZ_RQWN01000001.1, read as the reverse complement.
CAGCGCGCGGACGGCTCACTGTACGACGCCGTGATGAGAATCGGTTCGGCCGAGGAAGTCGAGTCCACGGCGCTCGAGGACCCCGATCGCATCCGACGGGCACGCGACCACCTCGCGGAACTCGAGGACGTGCGTGACGTCTACCCGCTGTCGGGGTTCGTCCAGCGGTTCCGCGAGGTGACCCGCCTCGAGTGGTTCCTCACCGGCGAGGAGCGCGAGGAACTCGAGCGGATCGAGCGGTTCGTCGACGCCTACACCGGGGACTCGGTGATCGGGACGCTGACGTCGTCGTTCGTCGACGCGCTCGAGCGAACCCTTCAGGGCGGGGGCGGCGAGCGAACGCGTGGCACCCAGTCCTCGGATTCGGTCGACGTGATGACCGTCCACCAGGCGAAGGGCCTCGAGTTCGACACCGTCCTCGTCCCCTACCTCTCCGACGAGGAGTGGTGCGTCGAGCGCGACTACGCGCAACGAGCGCGCTACCGGCTGCTCGCGGCGACGCTCGACGACGAGATCGAGTCGCCGTTGCTGGCCGACCTCGCGACCGAAACCGTCGGCGAGGAGTGGCGCGTGCTCCACGTCGCGCTCACCCGGGCCGAGAACCACCTGTTCGTCTTCGGGAGCGAGTACGACTACGACGGCGACGAGGACGAACTCGGCTGTGCGACCGCCGACGCCTGTCTCTCCGACGACATCGAGTGGTCGGTCGCCGGCGAGCGGATGGAACTGTGGTCGTCGCTGCGCGCGAGCTTCGAGCGGGTGCGAGAGACCTACCCCGAGACCGTCGTTGACCGAACCGACGAACTCGCGGCCGCGGCCAGCGTCGATCCGGGGACGATCACCTACTACGCCGGCTACGACGACCGGTACGTCGAACCCCTCGAGACGCGGGACGCGATTCGGACGGTCCACCGACTGGGGCGACTGCTCCGCGGAGAGACGCTGTTGCCGGCCGCCGACGCGGCGAGTCACGGACTCGAGACCGGCGGGAGCGGTGGACTCGGTATGGCCAACGAGACCGGCCCGAACGGCGAGGCGGATCCGAGCCGGCAGGTCCCGACCGGCCGCCGGCTCTCCGCGCTGACGACCGACACCGTCCGCTTCCCCGTCGAGACGCTCTCGAACGCGACGACGCTGCCGGTCACGCTCCGCCACAGCTACACTGCTCTCGAGACTCACGATACTTGTCCGCGCAAACACTACCTCGATCACGTCGTGCGGGCGTTCGACGATCCGACGACGGGCGTCGGCGAAACGACAGCGCGACCGGAGCCGGACGCGGCGGCGGACCGACCGCTTGAGTCCGGCTCCCGGCTCGTCGGCACCGTCTTCCACGACGTCGCGGAGGAGGCGTTCTACCGCGAGTACCGGACCCGCGAGGCGTGGCGCGAGGCTGCCGTCCGCCAACTCACCGCGCGGGACTTACTCGAGTACCGCGAGGGCGTCCTGGGCTGTATCGATCGGTTCTTCGAGGCCGACGCGGCCGACTACGACGCGCCGGTCGCCGACTGGGAGCCGGTGGCCGCGGAACTCCCCTTCTCGCTCGAGGCGGTCGCCGACGTGACCGGCGACGTCGTGGGCTATATCGACTCGATCCGGCGGACGCCCGACGGCGAGCTGACGGTGCTCGACTACAAGGCGACGGCCGAGCGGATCGCGCCGGCCGACGCCACGCAACTGGCGCTGTACGCCCGCGCCTGCGAGCAGCGATTCGACGAGCCGGTGTCGGCGGTCGGCTACGTCTACGTGAGCGAGGCCGTCGGACCGCGCGTCGACCTGCTCGACGCGGACGAGCTGCCCCCGTGGCCGGCCGTCCGCGAGCGGCTCGCGGCGGTCGACGATCCCTCCTTCGAGGAGACGACGCCGGGCGACCACTGCCGGAACTGTCCCCACCGATCGCTCGGCTGCGGGCCGGACGACCTCGAGACCTCGAGCGACGACTGACTGCGGAGGGCGATGGATCCCGATGAGAATCTCAAATTCGGCGACGATCGACTCGCACTGAGCGACGAGAATGGCAGCCGGTGCCGACTCACACCGCGGTCACAGCGACATGAGGACGACCGCGAGCACGGCGAAGGCGATCCCCAGCCCCTTCCTGATCGTCAGGGACTCCTCGAGGACGACGATCCCGATGACGGAACTGATCGCGATGAACAGGCCGTAGATCGGGACGACGACGCTCACCGGACCGAGCGCGAGCGCCCGGTAGTAGGCCAGCAGGCCGACAGCGAGGAACGCGCCCCAGACCGCGATGTAGGGCGCTTTCGGGTGTGAGAGATACTGCCACGGAGATGTCCCGCGGTAGGCCATCAGCGCGCCGATCAGCACGGTCATGAGCCCGTTCGACAGGAAGACCGCGGTCGTGCTCGGGATCGACTCCATCGCGATCTTCAGCAGGGGCGCGACCAGACTGTACGTCGCGAACGCCAGCAGGGACAGGACGAGGTGGTTGCGCTTCACTGCTCACCACCCGCGCTACAGACGATCGCGAGGACCGCGCAGCCGATGCCGGCCGCTCGAGTCAGCGTCAGCGTTTCGTCGAGAAACAGGATGCCAATGACCGAACTGCCGACGATAAAGAGTCCGTAAATCGGGACGACGACGCTCACCGGGCCGGCCTCGAGCGCGGCCGTGTACGCTAGGATGCCGACCGTCAGGAAGACGCCGCCGGCGTAGACGTAGCCCGCGCCGGACGAGGTCGCGAGAGACGGGTCGGCGGTGCCCGTGGCGACCATCACGACGGTCGCGATCGCGAGGAAGACGAGCGTCGCGAGGAACAGCCCCGGCGCCGCCGGGACGTCCTCCGTGACGTAACTCGTCAGCGGCGCGACCGCGGAGTACGCCAAGAGCGCGACGAGAACCCACACTAGATACTCCATACAGATGCTCGGGGGGGAGACACTCTAACGGCTGTCGAAGGCGGCGAGGATTCCCGGGAAGATGACAACGGATGAATGTGGGCGCGTGACATAGTATGCGTCCGCCAATGGGCGGAGCATCGGACAGCGGGCCCGTTCGCTCGAGTGCGGGCGCTTTATCCCGACCGGGTCGAACGATGGCGTATGACCGAGACGACGCTGTGTTTTCCGCTGCGGAGCCGCGAGGTCGACGGCGGTGCGACGGGCGACGGCGAACCGACCGCGACCGACGAGGTGCTCCTGATCGAGAAACGTCGGGGGCTCGGCGCAGGCTGGTACAACGGCCCCGGCGGCAAACTCGAGGCCGGCGAGACGCCCCGCGAGTGTGCGGTCCGCGAGACCCGCGAGGAGGTCGGCCTCGAGGTCGATCCCGCGGCCCTCGAGAAGGCGGGCGAACTCGAGTTCGTGCTCGACGGGACAGAACATACGTTCTGCCACGTCTATCGGACGCGATCGTTCGCCGGCGAGCCGACCGCCAGCGAGGAGGCCCGGCCGGAGTGGATTCCCGTCGACGAGGTGCCCTACGACCGGATGTGGGACGACGACCACCTCTGGCTGCCGGGCGTCCTCGAGGGGCGGACGGTCGCCGGCGAGTTCCGGTTCGAGGGCGGCACGCCGCTCGACGAAGCCGACTTCGTCGATCACGACCTCGAGTGGGACGTCGATCTCGAGGCGAATTCCGACGACTGAAATCCGTAACTCGACGGCCGGCGTCCGTGGCCGGTCGATCGTCGCTCCAACCGATTCTACCCTCGAAATGATGCCGAACCAGTCTTTCTCAGAAAACTGTGCTTCCTCCGTAGGTGGGCTGTAACCACTCCGGACGATACGGACCCCGACTTGAGTACTGCGTGATTACTCTTCTATCCGCTCGTGGACGGTCGACCCGAGAGTATGACCGAGACGACTCCTCGGCGGACGTTCGTCGCAGCGGTTGTCGGCACCGTGGGCGCACTCGCGGGCTGTCTGGGCGAGACCCACGAGGACAGCGAGGAGAGTACCGAGGACGGAATCTTCCGAGAGACCGAATCGGTACAGTCAGCTGATAGAAGCAACGCGAACGAGGCGACGGACGACGGGGGCGATGACGGGTCCGACGGGAGCGATGACGGCGGAGAGACGGACGGCTCCGACGGCGCGGACGAGGACGACGGCTCCGACGAAACGAACGAATCGGAGAGCGACGGCGGAGCGGATGAAGACAACACTGACGACGGATCGGATGAGGACGACGGCGAAGCGGACGAAGAGGGAGACGACGGTGAGGAGGACGATAGCAGTGCGGACGAAGACGAGAACGATACCAGCGAGGACGATTCGGACGAAGACGGTGGCGAAGAGACGAACGCTGAAGAGGGCGACGGCGATGGCGGGAGCGGTTCGGAAGACGACGACGGGAGCGACGGTGATGGCGGGAGCAGTTCGGAAGACGACGGGGGCGACGGCGAGACGAGCGATGACACTGACGCGGAGCCCACGGACGACGGCGGATCATCGGACGAGGAGACGGGTGATGGAGACGGATCGTCTGGCGATGACGGGACGTCCGAAACGGATGATGGAGACGGATCATCTGACGATGACGGAACGTCCGAAACGGACGATGGAGACGGCACGGACGATGGAGACAGTACAGACGATGAGGATAATACGGACGACGAAACCGACGACGGAGAAGACTCGAATGACTCGGGGTAGTCAGCGCTTCACCGCCGTCCGATCGGCGTTTACGGCTTCAGCACGACTTTCCCGGAACTCTTGCGGTCCTCGATGTACTGGTGGGCCTCGGCGGCGTCCTCGAGCGCGAACGACTCGCCGAGGATCACCTCGAGGTCGCCGCTGGTCAACCCCTCGGTGAGTTCGGGAACGGCCGCCATGACCTTACTTGGGTCGTGAACGGAGGCCTGACCGAGGTGGAATCCTTTGACCGTCTTGTTCTCGAAGAGGAGGCGTCGGTTCTGGACCTCTGCGGGGACGCCGCTGGCGACGCCGAAGGTGACCATCCGGCCGAAGTGGGCCATCGCGTCGAGGCTGCGCTCGAAGACGTCGTCGCCGACGCTCTCGAGGACGAGGTCGACCCCCTCGCCGTCCGTTTCGTTGTCGACGACGTCGCGGAAGTCCGTCTCCGTGTAGTTGATCGGGTGGTCACAGCCCAAGTCGGCGGCGAGATCCAGTTTCTCCTGGGTACTCGCGGTTCCGAAGACCTCCGCGCCGTGGTTCGAGGCGAGTTGTACGGCGGCCGTCCCGACCCCGCCTGCGGCGGCCTGGATCAGGACCGTCTCGTCCTCCTCGAGGCCGCCCCACTCGAACAGACAGCAGTGGGCGGTGAGAAACTGGACGGGGAAGCCGGCGGCCTCCTCGAAACTCGTCCCCTCGGGAACGGGGAAGAGCATCGCGGCGTTGGCGGTCGCGTACTCCGCGTAGCCGCCGGTGTCGAGCATCGCGACGACGCGGTCACCCTCGGAGACATCGTCGACGCCCTCGCCGACCGCGTCGACCGTCCCCGCGGCCTCCATCCCCGGGACGTAGGGCGCGTCGGGACCGTCCGGATAGACCCCGCGGCGCTGCATGATGTCCGCGAAGTTGATCCCCGCTGCCTCGACCTCGATGCGGACCTCGTCCGCGTTCGGCTCCGGCAGGTCTGCGTCGACGACCTCGAGCGCGTCGCTGTCGCCGTACTCGGTGACTTCGATCGCTTTCATACCGAATGCATGTACCGGTGTCGGACACATAACGCTGTCAGAACCGGACGAAACCGAGGGAGCGTTCATCGTCGTCAAGAGGGAAACGAACCGAGACGGTTGCGACTGCCACGAGCGGGTTCAACTGGGCGGCCGTCGTACGACCGCTATGTCGACCGTCGGCTCCGTCGTCGCTCTCGCGAGGGATCGGAATCTCACGTTTCTGGCCGCGGGGATCGCCTACTACGCGTTCGTCTCGACGATACCGTTGTTATTGCTCGCCGTGACGGTCGCCTCGTTCGTCGGAGGACAGGCGCTGGCCGATCGCGTGGCCAGCATGCTCAGTCAGCAACTGTCGTCTTCGGGACAGCAGATGGTGTCGCAGGCGCTGACCAACCCGTCCGGCCGGGCGGCCGCGTCAATAGTCGGGTTCCTCGCGCTGGCGTGGAGCGCCCTGAAGCTCTTTCGCGGTCTCGATCAGGCGTTCGACGAGGTGTACGCGGGCGCGGTCGACGCGTCGCTCCTGGGCCAGATCCGGGACGCCATCGTCGTCCTCGTCGGGATCGCACTCTCCGTCGCGCTCGTCGTCGCCGTCGGCGTTGCGCTCTCAATACTCAGCCTGCAAATCCCGTTCGCCAACGTGATCGGAACGCTCGTGTTGATCGTCGTCCTGACGATCGCGTTTCTGCCGATATACTACGTTCTTCCGCCGGCGAGTGTCTCGATATCGGAAGTGCTCCCGGGCACGATCATCGCCGCGATTGGCTGGGTACTCCTGCAGATCGGGTTCCGGATCTACGCGGCCAACGCCGGCCGGTATGCAGCTTACGGCGTGATCGGCGCCGTCCTGCTGTTCGTCACGTGGCTCTACTTCGGCGGCATCGTAATACTGCTGGGCGCGGCGGTGAACGCCGTCCGTCGAGGAGCGACGGCGGAGACGAGGTAGGTGCTCACGACCAAGCGTCCGGCCTTCGCATGGTTTAAGACCGCGCTGACTGGATGACGTACCAATGAGCGACGAGAGCCAGGAACTCGGAATCACCGAGTCGAAATCGCACAAACCCGGCGAGTGGTATGCCGAAGTCGTCCAGAAGGCCAACCTCGCGGACTACGCGCCGATGGGCGGCTTCATCGTCACGAAGCCCCGCGGCTACGCGCTGTGGGAGGGTATTCAGGACGCGCTCGACGGCTGGTTCAAGGAGACCGGCGTCGACAACGTCTACTTCCCGCTGTTCATCCCCGAGTCCTTCCTCGAGCGCGAGAAGGACGTCGTCGAAGGGTTCGACCCCGAAGTGGCGTGGGTAACTCAGGGCGGCCACGAGGAACTCGAGGAGCGGCTGGCGGTCCGCCCGACCAGCGAATCGATCATCGCGCCCTTCATGGCCGACTGGACGCGCAGCCACCGCGACCTGCCGCTGCGGATCAACCAGTGGTGTTCGGTCGTCCGGTGGGAGGCCACCGAGACCAAGCCCTTCTTCCGGACGAAGGAGTTCATGTGGCAGGAGGGCCACACCGCCCACGCCTCCGACGAGGGCGCCTGGGACGAGGTCTGGACCCGACTGGGCCAGTACGAAGACCTCTACGAGGACGTGCTCGCGATCCCGGTGCTGCGCGGAAAGAAGCCCGAACACGACAAGTTCCCCGGCGCGGACACGACGACGACCGTCGAGGCCTTGATGCCCGACGGCAAGTCCGTCCAGGGCGGCACCAGCCACAACCTCGGCCAGAGTTTCGCCGAGGCGTTCGACATCACCTTCGCCGACGAGGACGAGGAAGAACGGACGGCCTACACCACCTCGTGGGGCGTCTCCTGGCGCGCGATCGGGGCGCTCATCATGACCCACTCTGACGATCAGGGGCTCGTGCTCCCGCCGACGATCGCACCCACGCAGGTCGCCATCGTCCCCATCTGGCAGGAAGACACCAAGGAGGACGTCCTCGAGTACTCCGAGAACATCGCCGACGAGCTCGAGGACGCCGGCTTCCGCGTCGAACTCGACGACCGCGACGAGCGCAATCCCGGCTTCAAGTTCAACGAGCACGAACTCAACGGCGTTCCCCTCCGGCTGGAGATCGGCCCCTACGAGGTCGAAGACGAGGAGGTCACGATGGTCCACCGGCCGGACAACGAGGAGTCCGTCGAGGACCGCGACGAAATCGTCGAGAGTGTCGACGAGCACCTCGACGAGATCTACAACAAGCTCTACGAGACGGCCGAGGAGAACTTAGAAGAGAACATCCGCGAGGCCCACAGCCCCGAGGAGATCCTCGGAACGATCGGCAAACACGGCGGCTACGTGAAGACGCCGTGGTGTGGCGACGAGGCCTGCGAGGAGGCCATCAAGGAGAAGATCGCCGCCGAGATCGTCATGCAACCGCTCGAGGACGTGGGCGGGCACTCGAGCGGCGAGGTGCCCGAACCCGATCACGACGAGTGCGGTGTCTGCGGCGATCCCGCCGACGAGATCGCCTACTTCGCGAAGTCGTACTGATCGCTGATCGGGTCGCCGTCCGCTTCGGTCTGTTCTTCACGTTCCGCTCGGACGGCGTACTCTCGTCGACTCGAGGCAGAATTCGGTTCTCGATCCGCAGTTGGTTCAAGTGAATTCGGTAGCGGGGCTGCCCGCGAACAGCGAACGGGTATATCCATCCGAACCTAACTCTTTAACCGAATCTTCCTTACGGAAAGAGTGAGTACGAACGGATGTGGTGTTCACTCTGGTGGGTGAGCACTACGTGCCTCTGACACTGCTGCCCTGCCCGGGCAGCGATCCTTTCCCGCTGGAGAACGTCGTTTTTCGAAGACAGTAGCCGCTTTGTAGAGACGGGTTTCGCGAACCAATTTTGGCGTTGAACGACCGGAACGCGTCCGCAGCGACGGATTGGCCTGATCAATAATGATACTTGTATAGTATGGCAATAGACCTTATATCCAGTTATATGTGTTTATAATACACTTAGCCATAATGGGACAGTCTCTTATAGCAGTTCTCGTAATGAGGGTGTATGTCACAGCCACAGATAGCGTCATCCGCCGAGCGTTCGCGGGGGCTTGTAGACCCCGCGGACGAACGGTCGAACTGCGGCGTCGGCGTCGTCATGGACCTCGATGGGGATGGGGGACACGACGTCGTCGCCGACGGATTGGAACTACTCGTCAACCTCGAACATCGCGGGACCACCGGCGCGGAGAAAAACACCGGCGACGGCGCGGGTATCATGCTGCAGCGACCTGACGCCTTCTTCGAGGACGTTCTCGAGACCGATCTCCCCGAACTCTATGCCGTCGGATCGCTCTTTCTGCCCCAAGACGACGCGGCCCGGGCGGCGCTCGTCTCGCTCGTCGAGGACTCGCTTTCGACCTACGATCTGGAGGTGCTCGAGTGGCGCGACGTCCCGACGGATAACGCGGAGCTCGGGAAGACTGCCGTCGATTCCGAACCGGACGTCCGGCAGGTCGTCGTCGCTCCCGAGGACGACATCGATCAGGAGACGTTCGATCGACGCCTCTACGTCGGTCGACGAGCCCTCGAGAACGCCGTTGAGCAACGTGCTCAACGAGCCTCCGCTCGCGATGCTCGCGGAGACGCCGTCGAGGACGTCGATCCGAAGTACTACGAGCGCTTCTACGTCGTCTCGCTCGATTCGAAGACGATCGTCTACAAGGGGCTGCTGAAGGGCGTTCAGGTCCCCTCCTACTATCCCGACCTGACCGACGAGCGCATGGAGTCGACGTTCGTGATGGTCCACGAGCGGTTCTCGACGAACACGCTCGGCGCCTGGCACCTCGCCCACCCCTACCGGAACATCATCCACAACGGCGAGTTCAACACCATTCAGGGCAACATCAACTGGATGCGAGCCCGCGAGACCGACATCGAGAGCGAGGTCCTCTCCGATCTCGAGGCGGTCAAGCCGATCATCGACGATCCTGATCAATCCGACACCGCGAGCGTCGACAACGCCCTCGAACTGCTGATGCAGGACGGTCGGGACTTAGCGCACGCCCTGCGGATGCTCGTCCCCGAGGCCTGGCGCGGCGACGACGCGATGGATCCCGATCGGAAGGACTGGTACGACTTCCACGCCTCGCTCGTCGAGCCATGGGACGGCCCCGCGCTGGTCGCGGCGACCGACGGCGAACGCGTCGGCGCCGTCCTCGACCGCAACGGCCTGCGTCCCTGCCGGTACGACGTCACGTCCGACAACCGCCTGATCATGGCCAGCGAGGCCGGCGCGCTCGATACCGACCCCGAAAACATCGAGGAGCGAGGCCGCCTTCAGCCCGGGCAACTCTTCCTCGCAGACCCCAACGAGGGGCGTGTCATCCCCGACGAGGAGGTCTTCGACGACCTCACCGACGAGCGCTACGGCGAGTGGGTCGAACAGGAACAGGTCCACCTCGACGATATTCAGACGACCGACGATAGCGCGCCCCGGCAGTCGGTCGACGACCTGCGCGACTACCAGGCCGCCTTCGGCTACACCCACGACGAACTCGAGAACCTGATCGAGCCGATGATGCAGAAGGGGAAGGATCCCGTCGGCTCGATGGGCGACGACACGCCGCTGTCGGTTCTGACGGAGTTCAACCGACCGCTGTTCTCCTACTTCAAGCAGCTGTTCGCGCAGGTCACCAACCCGCCGCTGGACTACATCCGCGAGGAACTCGTCACCTCGATGGAGTCGCGGCTCGGCTACCAGCGCAACCTGCTCGACGAGTCGCCCGAGCACGCCCGCCAGCTCGTGCTCGACTCGCCGATCCTGACCGACGCCGAACTCGAGTCGATCCGCGACTGCGAGGCCAACGGTATCACGGCCGCGACGATCGACATCACCTACGAGCCCGAACGCGAGGGCTCGGGCGACGACCTCCGCGACGCGATCGAACGCGTCCGTGAGGACGCCGTCGAGGCGATCGAGGACGGACACGACGTAATCGTCCTGTCCGACCGGAGCGTCGACGAGGATCGGGTCGCGATCCCGAGCCTGCTGGCGACGGGCGGCGTCCACCACCACCTCGTGCGCAACGGGCTGCGCAACCACGTCGGCCTCGTCGTCGAATCGGCCGACCCGCGCACCGTCCACCAGTTCGCGACGCTGGTCGGTTACGGCGCCGGTGCGGTCAACCCGTACCTCGCCTACCAGACCATCGCGGACATCACCGCCGGCGAGGACGGCGCGGACACCGAGGTCGCCATCGACGCCTACGTCGGCGCCGTCGAGGACGGCCTGTTGAAGATCATGGCCAAGATGGGGATCTCGACGGTCGAGAGCTACCAGGGCGCCCAGATCTTCGAGGCCGTCGGGCTCGACAGCGACCTTGTCGAGGAGTACTTCGAGGGCACCGAGAACCGCACCGAAGGGATCGGCCTCCCCGAGATCGAGGCCGACCTCCGTGAGCGCCACGAGACCGCCTTCGTCGACGAGGACGATCCGAACCTCCAGCGACAGGGCGAGTTCGAACACCGCTCGGGCGGCATCCACCACCAGTGGAACCCCGACACCGTCGGCGCGCTCCAGCAGTCCGTCCGCTCGAACGACTACGAGCGCTACCAGGAGTTCGCCGAAAAGATCAACGACCAACAGCAGAACCTCCAGACCCTGCGCGGGCTGCTCGAGTTCGATTCCGACCGCGAGTCGATCTCGCTCGAGGACGTCGAGCCGATCAAGGATATCGTCGAGCGGTTCTCGACGGCCGCGATGAGCCTCGGGAGCCTCTCGCCGGAGGCCCACGAAAACAACTCGATCGCGATGAACCGGCTGGGCGGCAAGTCCAACTCCGGCGAGGGCGGCGAGCCCCCGGAGCGGTTCGCCACCGAACGCGAGTGTAACGTCAAGCAGGTGGCCTCGGGCCGCTTCGGCGTCACCTCGACGTATCTTTCGAACGCCGACGAACTCCAGATCAAGATGGCCCAGGGCTCCAAGCCCGGCGAGGGCGGTCACCTTCCCGGTTCGAAGGTCAACGAGATGATCGCCCACGTCCGCAAGTCCACGCCGGGCGTCGGCCTCATCTCCCCGCCGCCGCTGCACGACATCTACTCCATCGAGGACCTCAAGCAGCTGATCTTCGACCTCAAGGCGGCCAACGAGGAGGCGGACATCAACGTCAAACTGGTCTCCGAGGCCGGCATCGGCACGGTCGCCGCCGGCGTCGCCAAGGCCAACGCCGACGTGGTCCACATCTCAGGCCACGACGGCGGTACCGGCGCCTCGCCGCGCACCTCGATCAAGAGCGCCGGCCTCCCGTGGGAGCTCGGTCTCGCGGAGGCGAACCAGATGCTCTGTGCGACCGGCCTGCGCGACCGCATCCGCGTCTCCGCCGACGGCGGGATGAAGACCGGTCGCGACGTCGCCGTCGCCGCCCTGCTGGGCGCCGAGGAGTACGTCTTTGGGACCGCCTCGCTGGTCACCGGCGGCTGCGTGATGGCCCGGCAGTGTCACAAGAACACCTGCCCGGTCGGCGTTGCCACCCAGCGCGAGGACCTGCGCAAGCGGTTCCCCGGCGAGCCCGAGCACGTCATCAACTACATGACGTTCATCGCCCAAGAACTGCGCGAGCTCATGGCCGAACTCGGCTTCGAGACCCTCGACGAGATGATCGGCCAGGTCGACGTGCTCGAGCAGCGCGACGACGTCGACCACCCGAAGGCCCGCAACGTCGACCTCTCGGAGGTCCTCGCGGACCCCGGCAGCGACGTTCGCCGCAAGATCCGCGAACAGGACCACGAACTCGAGGACCAGCTCGACCGAGATCTCATCGAGGCCGCGGCCGACGCCATCGAGGATCAGGAACCGGTCTCGATCGACGCCGAGGTCACGAACGTCGACCGTACCGTCGGCGCGATGCTCTCGAACCGCATCACCAGCCGCTACGGCGAACCCGGGCTCCCCGAGGACACCATTACCGTGGACCTCGAGGGCACCGCTGGACAGAGCTTCGGCGCGTTCCTCGCCAGCGGCGTCTCGATGCACTTAGACGGCAGCGCCAACGACTACGTCGGCAAGGGCCTCTCGGGCGGCAAGATCACGATCCGCACGCCCGAGACGGCCGGCTACGATCCGACGGAGAACATCTCGATCGGCAACGTCGCGCTCTACGGCGCGACCGACGGCCAGCTGTACGTCAACGGCGTCGCCGGCGAACGCTTCGCCGTCCGCAACTCCGGCGCCAAGGCCGTCGTCGAGGGCGTCGGCGACCACGGCTGCGAGTACATGACCGGCGGCGTCGTCGCCGTGCTCGGCGAGACGGGCAAGAACTTCGCCGCAGGGATGAGCGGGGGCGTCGCCTACGTCTACGATCCCGACGGCGAGTTCGAAGCGAAGGCCAACACCGGCATGGTCTCGCTGCACGACGCCCTCGAGGAGAAAGACGAACAGATGCTCCGACGACTCGTCGAGAACCACGTCGCCTACACCGGCTCCGAGCGAGGGGAACTCCTGCTCGAGAACTGGGAGCGCGCGCTCGACGCCTTCGTGAAGGTGATGCCCGAGGCCTACCACGAGGCGATCACCGAGCAGGGCAGCGACGACGTCCGCGAGGAACTCCCCGGCGCGCCCGACGTGGCCGCCGAGGCTGAATCGACCAGCTTCGCGGCGAGCGACGACTGAGCGGTCGCCCGTAATTTGACCGTCCGTTCGTTTTCCGCTGTTTTTGCGTTCCCGTCCGTTCTGAATGTCACTCTCGGGCCAGCGTGTGAAACTCCTCGTTGGGTCGCATATCGGCGAACATCGCCAGCCGATTGCTCAGGTTGTAGAACGCGGTCACGGACGCGATGTCCCAGCACGCTTCCTCGTCGAACCCCGCCTGACGGAGCGCCTCGAGATCCGCTTGTTCGACCTCGGCCGGCCGCTCGGTGAGTTTCACGGCGACGTCGAGCATCGTGCGATGTGCGTCGTTGATATCGGCGGTCCGGTAGTTCGCCACCAGTTGGTCCGCGAGGAGCGGATCCTCGGCGTAGATCCGTACGAGCGCGCCGTGGGCGACGTTGCAGTAGTAGCAGTGGTTGACGCCAGAGACGGCGACGACAATCATCTCGATCTCTTCGCGCTCGAGGGCCGTGTCCTCGACGAGGGCGTCGTGGTAGTCGAAGAACGCGCGGAAGTGGGAGGGCTTGTACGCCATCGCCGCGAACACGTTGGGCGTGAATCCCGCCCGCTCGCTCTCGTCCGCGATGCGTTCCCTGAGGTCGTCGGGAAGGTCCTCGAGGTCGGGGACCGGAAACCGGTTCATCGCGTCGTCGCGCAGTTCAGGATCGACCGCACCGTCGGCCTCGGATTCGGTCATAGGTACCGTTCCACACGGATCACATAACTCGCGGTGGCGGTTCGCAGTCGCGGTCTCGATCGGGGGTCGATCGTCGAGCGACGGCGAGCTACTTGAAACGCGGACGACCGCCTTCGGCGAGCGCCGCCTCGCGAATGACCGCAGCGTCGGCGCTCGGAGCGGTCAGCAGGTGCCCCGAACAGTCGCAGACCGACGCTCCGAAGCCGTCGACCTGCTCGCCCGGGAGCGACCCCGCGAGTTCGCACTCCCGGTCGACGTCGGGGAATGCGATCGCGCTCTCGAGGCGCGTCTTATCGTGTCCGAGCAGGTAGTCTCGCGCTCGCCCAGCGCTCCGACCGCGAGGGTCGCGCTCACGGGACGTCGACGACGAGCACGGAGGTGCCGCTCTCGCTCATAGTCGAGCGTCGGGCGCGAAGCGACAAAAACGAGGTCGGTTCGAAACGCGGTGAGGTCGGAGCGACTTGGATCGACTCGAGGCGGACGGAGACGGAAGCGGCCGTTAGCGATCGCGATCCTGCTCATCGTCCCGCGGAACGGGATCGTTCTCGTGGACGTGTCGTCGGCTGCTCATGTCTTCGTCCTCGCGCTGGCTCTGCTGGCGCTCGTCGCCGCCGCCGGGGAGCCCCTGACTCGACTGGTCGCCGCGGTCGGTCGAGGAGGGCTGATCGCGCTCGCGGTTCCAGTCGCGGTTGTGGCCCTGCTCGCCGCGGTCGTCGGCGCGCCGGGACACCTGATCGTTCGGGCTCCGGTACTCCCGGTCGAACTCCGGTTCGTCGGTCCAGTCGCCCTGCTCGGAGCGCTGGCTCTGGGGCTGGTGCTCGAGGCCGCCGCCGGACCGATTTTCAGGCTGATACTGGTCGGGAGAGTAGCCGGTATCGCTCCGGCCGCCAGTCTGTTGGCCGCCGCCCTGCTGTGCGCGGCCGGCGCGGGGCTGGCCGTGCTGGCCCTGATGTTGCTGGCCGCGTTGACCCTGGCTCTGCTGGTTGTACTGGTCCTGACCGCGATCGGACTGTTGCCCCCGACCTTGTTGGCCGCGCCGAGCGTCGTCTTGCCGGGCCTCGTTACGACGCTCGTGGCCGCGCTGGAAGCCCTGCTGGCTGCCGCCCTGCTGAGCGGCGTCGCTGCGGCCGCGCTGGCGCCGCTGATCCTGTTGCTGGCCCCGATAGCCGCGTTCGCGACGGTCCTGCTGGTTCTGTTGGTCCTGCATTTCCGTCTCGCCGCGGGGCATTCGTTCGTTGATTCCGCGTTCGCGTCCGCCCTGCTGGTCGCCCATCTGCTGGGGTTGCTGGCCGCCCTGTGGCTGGGACTGCTGGCTTCCCATCTGCTGGGGTGGCTGGCCCCCCTGCGGCTGGGGCTGCTGGCGCTCGTGGCGGGCCTCGCCGCCATATTGGAGGCTCGACTCCTGAATCGCATCGGTCTCGAAGTCGTTCTGTTGGCCCTGATGGGACTGGCCGCGCTGGCCCTGTTGTCGTCCCGTCTGCTGGCGGTCCTGCCGCCCGCGCTGTTGACCGCCCGTCTGTCGTCCGCGTTGGCCGCCCGTCTGTTGGCGATTCTGCTGGCCGCCCATTCCTTGGCGACCGCGCTGACTGCCAGTCTGTTGCCGACGCTGCTGACCGCCGGTCTGTTGCTGGCGCTGTTGGCCGCGCTGCTCCCGCCGGCCGCCGGGGGGCTGCGACTGGGCGCCGCTCTGTCGCCGGCGCGCTTCGGCGCCGTACTCGAGGTCCGCGTCGTCGCTCACGTCGGGTTCGAACTGACTCCCGGGCTGGCGCTGGCGTTCGCGGCGGGACTGTTCGTAACCGCCGTGTTGCTCGTACTGTCCGGTTCGCTCGCGGCCCTGTCCCTGCTGGCCGCGCTGTTCGTACCCCTGAGACCCGCGCTGGGGCGACTGTTGCCCTCGCTGTCCGCGCTGCTGAGTACCCATTCCCTGACGGTCCTGTTGGCCACGCTGTCGACCGCCCATTCGTTGGTTCTGCTGGTCGCCCATCTGTCCGTGCTGCTGCTCACCCATGCGCTGGCGACCCTGCTGGCCGCGCTGTTGGGGCTGGCCTTGCTGGCCGCGCTGTTGGGGCTGACCCTGCTGGCCGCGCTGTTGGGGCTGGCCTTGCTGGCCGCGCTGTTGGGGCTGACCCTGCTGGCCGCGCTGTTGGGGCTGACCCTGCTGGCCGCGCTGTTGGGGCTGACCCTGCTGGCCGCGCTGTTGGGGCTGACCCTGCTGGCCCTGCCGGCCGCTCCGACGCTGTTGGTCGCCCATCTGCTGGGGGCGCTGGCCGCCCTGCGGCTGGGACTGCTGGCGCTCGTGGCGGGCCTCGCCGCCGTACTGGAGGTTCGACTTCCGAATTGCGTTGGTTTCGAACTCGCTCCCCTGGCCGCCCTGCTGGCCTCGGTCGCCCTGATTCTGCTGGGGCTGTCCGCGGTGGCCCTCCTGGCCGCGCTGCGTTCGCTCGCCGCGGCCGGCCTCATCGCGGCGACCCCGCTGGCGGTCCCCGCCGGCCGACTGGCGACCGTAGTCCGGTTCGCCGGCGGTCCCGCGGACGTCTTCCTCCGAACTGTGCCACTCCTCCGAGCGGCCTCGAGAAGCCTCCTCGGAACGGTCTCGAGACGGGCCGTTCGCGCCCGTTTCCTCGCTGCCGCCGCGGCTGTAGAGTCCGTGTAACCAGCCGCGGTCGTCGTGGTGCTGTCGTCCCTCGGACTCGCGATACCGATCGTCTCGCTCGGCGTCGCTCGAGCGGTCGGTGCCTCGGTCTCGTCGGTCGCGGTCGTATCGGTCGTTCATGGCTGTGACTGTGGCGCTGTGGTCGCTCGGTGGTCACTCGTCTCGATTCCTGGCCGTGCGTTGCCGGCCGGTCGCGGACAGGGCCGGCACCACGGTGCTGTCGACATCGTGTGCTGGACCGTCCGGGCGGATAAAAGGAAAGCGCGCGCTAGCGTGCACGCGCCCGAATGTGTCAGCGCCGCTCCCGGACGCCCTGCATTTCCCGTGACGGCGGGCCGCCGGGCGTCGCCTGTCCGGCGGTCTCCACGACGGACGCGAGGAGGCCCCGAACTGGTTCGTACTCGTAGGTGATCCACTGGGGGAGAGAGCGGGCGCCGGTGAGCTTCCGGACGCCCAGCTGCCGGAGTCGCGTGTCGGGCTCGAGGTGATCGGCCAGCCGCAGGTCGACGACGCCGTCGAAGACCGATTCGTCCATCGCGACGCCTTCGTCGCCAGCCGTCCAGCCGCCGAAGATCGGCACGTACCGCGCCTTGCAGACCGTCGCCCGCGTCTCGGTGACAAACTCGTGGACGTGGTCCGTCTCGAGGCCGCGAGCGAGTTCGCTCAGTGAATCGATCGCGACCAGCCCGGTCTCGGTCATCTCGAGGTTGTCGAGCGCCTCGTTCAGCTCCCGCAGGATCGGTTCGACATCGGTCGGCTCCTCGATCGGGACGATCGAGTCGGCGGCGGCCTCGCCGACGAACTCGATCCACTCGCCGCGGTGGTCGCGGAACGCGTCGCGGTCGGCGAGCTGGTGGGTGAAGCAGTCGACGAGCCGGAGGCGGTCGTCCTCGAGGGCTGGTAGGACGTTCCAGCCGTTCTCGAAGAAGCGCTCGAGGACCGCCGCCGGCGGCGTAGTCGCGGTCACGAGAACGGCCGGCTCGCCGCGCTCGATGGCGCGCCAGACGAGTTCGGTCAGCAGTTCGCTCCGGCGGGTCCCTGCCTCTCCCGACAGACAGACGAACGAATCGGCGGGGACGCCGTTGGGAATCAGCGAATCGAGGGGTTCGACACCTGTAACGATGCGCTTGTACGCGCTCGGATCGGGCACCTCGTCTCCGTCTTCGCCGGCTTCGAGACAGGTCGTCGAACAGAACTGCCCGTCGTCGGTCTCTTCGGGTTCGCCGGGGATCGGATAGTGACAGTGGTCGCACTCGAGAGGATACTCGGGAGAGCGCTCCGGCCGCTGTTGTGATGTCATGGGTAACGCCGGCTACGACGAACGAGGAAAAAGAACCAGTTCGTATCGAGAGTGACTTTCGGCTGCGTCGAATAGTTACTTCCGACGCGGCGGTCGGCCGGACTCGCCGACGTCGAGCGGGTCGGATCGCCGTCCGGTTCGCCACCGTTTTCCACGCGACCGTCGAGGATCGGATATGGACGACGCACTCGTTATCGGCGGCACGCGCTTTATCGGCCGCCACCTCGTCGAAGAACTCCTCGAGCACGGCTACGACGTGACGATCATCAATCGCGGGAGTCACGAGAATCCTTTCGCGGACGACGACCGGGTCGACCACGTCGAGGGCGACCGGACGAACGAAGCGGCCCTCGAGGCGGCCGCGACGACCGTCGACCCCGACGCGGTCTTCGACTGCGTGGCCTACCAGCCACGGGACGTCCGCGAGGCGACGCGGATCTTCGCGGACTGCGAGGCCTACGTCTACGTCTCCAGCGGCTCGGCCTACGGCCGCGAGGACATTCCCAAGCGGGAGGACGAGACGCCCCTCGAACCCTGTACGCCCGACCAGGCGACCGACGACTCGATGGAGACCTACGGTAATCGGAAGGCTGAGGGTGACCGGGCCGTCTTCGCGGCCGCCGAGCAGGGGGTGAACGCGATGAGCGTCCGCCCGCCGGTCGTCTACGGTCCCCACGACTACACGGAGCGCCTCGACTGGTGGATCGACCGCGTGAACCGCTTCGACCGCGTCGTCGTCCCCGGCGACGGCACCAACGTCTGGCATCGCGCGTACGTCGAGGACGTCGCCAGTGCGCTCCGGATCGTCGCCGAGCGCGGCGAGCCCGGCGAGGCCTACAACGTCGGCGACCGACGGCTCGTCACGCTCGCGGAGATGGTCGAGCTGATCGCGGACCGGCTCGAGACCGACGTCGAAATCATCACCGCCGGCCCGCGCGAACTCGCCGCCGCCGACATCGAACTCGACGACTACGTGCTCTATCGGGACTATCCGCACGTCCTCTCGACAGCGAAACTCGCCGCGCTGGGCTGGGAGGCGACGCCGCCCGCCGAGGCGATGGAACGGTCGGTTGAGGCGCACCTCGAGAGCGACCGGGACGGCGACGACAACGGGCCGGACCGCGAGGCTGAGGAGCGCGTGTTAGGGATCCTCGATACGCTCTGATCAGCGCTCGCGGAGTTGCTCAAGCCGCCGGGCCCGTGACGGCTTCGCCGCGAGCCGTTCGTGGAGACGGGTCCGATCGTCGGTCGTGTCCGCTCCGGCCTCGATCGCGCGGGCGAGCGCGTCCGCACCGACCTCCTCGGCCGCGCGTCGATCGGCGGCGAACTCGGCTCGCTGGAGTGTTCGAAGGAGGAGCGGTCCGGCGACCGCGAGGGCGACGATCGCACCGAGGAACGACAGCCAAACGGTCAGCGTCAGGAACAGGCCGAACAGCACTGCCGTGACGACCGCTCGCCGCTCGAGGAGTCGACGGTCGTCAACGGCGCTGGCCCGCGCACTGAGCGCCGCCAGCTCGTCGTCGCCGAGGACCTCGAGCGCGTAGTCGGTGGCGTACGCGCGGCGGTTCCAGAACGGTCCGTCGAGATAGAGGCCAGCGATTTCGGTTTCGCGACCCGGGATCACGCCGACGATTGCGGCGGACAGGTCGGCCCGATCCGCCGCGACCTCGAGCCGTCGGCGCTGGTCGGGCGTCGGTTCGGTGACCGTCTGAGAGAGCCGAACGCTGTGCTGGAGCCAGGCGTAGCTCCCGAGGACGAGGACGAGAAAGAGGAGCGGGATCAGCGACGGGCGTGGGTCGGACGCGGCGACCAGCGCTGTGAACGGCGCGAGCGCCCCCATCACGAAGAGCGCGATCGCCGCGAGGTACTTGGCGAGCCGGCCGACTGCCGTCGTGGCGTCGGTCTCGAGGTCGCGTCGCTCGCGGGCGTACGGAAAGACGCCGAGGTACGCGACTAGCACGGCGACGATCGCTCCGGCCGCAGTCGGGAGCCAGGCGAGTGGTGCGGCGAGCCCGCCCGCGAGTGCCGGATGGACGGATGCGAGCGCGCGCTCGGTCGCGGCGACGAGGCCGCCGAA
Organism: Haloterrigena salifodinae; assembly: GCF_003977755.1. Lineage (NCBI taxonomy): Archaea > Methanobacteriati > Methanobacteriota > Halobacteria > Halobacteriales > Natrialbaceae > Haloterrigena > Haloterrigena salifodinae. The sequence goes on along the minus strand of NZ_RQWN01000001.1, from coordinate 1,316,601 downwards.
CGCGAGGCCGATAACCGCAGCGAGGCCGACGACGGCGAGGAGCCGATACGTCCCGCGAGAGCGACCGTCGTCACGGGCGCGTCGGAGCGAGTACCAGCCGTAACACCGGCCACCGACGTAGCCGGCAGCGAGCAGGCAGACCCAGAACGCAGTCACCGCGATCATACCTCACCATACCAGTTGGAAATTTACTAATCTGTTCGATCGATTTGATAGACGGCGTCGGGCTCACCGCCCTCGACGTCGACGGGCCGTGGGTGAGAGCTCACCGATTGATGGCCCCGCGAGGAAAAACCCATGTCCCGGGGGTGTGTGTGATCCGGTATGTTCGAGAAGTCGACGTGGATTCGCCTGCCGCGCAATGTCGTGGTCGGGCACGGCGTTATCGACCGAGTCGTCGACGTCGTCGACGATCTGCACCTGCAGGGCCGGCCGCTGTTCGTAACCAGTCCGACGCCGAAGGACGTCGCGGCGGACCCGATCGCCACCGATTTCGAAGCCGCCGGAATCGACCCCGCCGTCGTCACCGTCGAGACGGCGTCCTTCGAGGCCGTCGAGGATGTGATCGAGGCCGCCGAGGCCGCAGAGGCCTCCTACCTGATCGGCATCGGCGGCGGCAAGGCCATCGACATCGCCAAGATGGCCAGCCACCACCTCGAGATGGGCTTTCTGTCGGTGCCGACGGCGGCCAGTCACGACGGCGTCATCAGTAATCGGGGCTCCGTCCCAGACGGCGACACCCGCCACAGCGTCGCGGCCAAGCCGCCGCTGGCGGTCGTCGCCGACACCGAGGTGCTCTCGCAGGCCCCGTGGGAACTGACGACCGCGGGCTGTGCCGACATCATCTCTAACTACACCGCGGTGATGGACTGGCGGCTCGCCAAACGGCTCAAGGACGTCGAGTACTCCGAGTACGCCGCCGCGCTCTCGGAGATGACCGCCGAGATCTTGGTCGACAACGCCGACCTCATCCGCCCGGGACTCGAGGAGTCAGCCTGGGTCGTCAGCAAGGCGCTGATGTCCTCGGGGGTCGCGATGAGCATCGCCGACTCCTCGCGACCGGCCAGCGGCGCCGAACACCTCTTCTCGCACCAACTCGACCGGCTGGCGCCCGACGCGGCGCTCCACGGCCACCAGGTCGGCGTCGGCTCGATCATGACCGCCTACTTACACGGCGGCGAGGACGGCATCTGGCGGGACATTCGGGACGCCCTCTCGAGCATCGACGCGCCGACGACCGCCGTCGAACTCGGCATCGACGACGAGACCGTGATCGAAGCGCTGACGACCTGCCACGAGATCCGCGACCGCTACACCATTCTGGGCGACGGGATGAACGAGCGGGCCGCGCTCGAAGTGGCGACGAAAACGGGCGTCATCAACTGATCGCGATCAGCCGGTCGTCTGCCTGATTGACGTCCAAAGCGCCGATCGCCGATCGGTCAGCGATCGACGGGTGAAAAGCGGGGACGAGAGCCGCCGATCAGCCCAGATCAGCGCGTTCGAACCGCCAGATGCCGAGCACGAGCGGAACGATCAGCCACGCCAGCAAGATGACGATCATCATCTCGCCCTCGAGATACCACGGCTGATCCTGGAAGGCCCCTTCGGGCAGGTCCGCGAGGAAGATATTAAACGCTCTAGAGAACGCTATCATCGGACTCATAAGCGCCTCGATGAAGGTGAGCACCTCTCCGGAGAGATCGCGGCCGAGGACGTCGTTGAAGATCCAGCCGAGTGCGGTGTTCACCAGTCCGAACAGGACGAGAACGGTCGTCACGAAGAAGAAGGCGATCGTCCCGCCCATCGCCCGCGAGCGCGAGGCCGTCGCGGCGGAGATGCCGATCGCGACCGAGACGTACGTCAGGGTAAACAGGATCGTCAGCGCGAGCGCTCCGAGGAACATCTCGACGTCGACTGACGGATACCAGAGGACCCCGAGAACGGCGCCGATCCCGAAGCCGAGGAGGATCGAAGCGACGACGACGCCCGACCGGGTGAGGAACTTCCCGAGGACGACCTCGCGACGACTGTTCGGGATCGAGAGCATGTACTTGATGCTGCCGGACTCGCGTTCGCCGGCGATGGCGAGATAGGCGGTCACGAGCGCGACGAGCGTGAGAACCAACGCTCCGGTGCCGGTCAGGCTCTGCAGGGCGTTTCGGAATTCGGGCTCCTCGACGCTGTTCTGACCGAAGTAGAACATCGCTACCGCGAGAAGCAGGTAGAGGCTGGCGACGAACCAGACGATCTTCGCCCGGCGAACGTCGAGGAAGTCCTTCTTCGCGACGGCTAACGTGCTCATGCCGACACCTCCGGTGCCGGTGCCTCGGCCTTATCTTCGTCTCCCGCGCGCTCGCCGTTCGTGTAGGTGTTGAACAGCTGCTCGAGCGAGGTGTCCTCGGAGATGATGTCCTCGACGGTCGTTTCGGCGGCGACGCGCTCGACGACGTCGGCCTTAGCCGAGGGCTCGGCGCAGGTCGCCGTGATCGTCGTCCCCTCGACGCTGACCGAGCGAACGCCCTCGACTCGTTCGAGGGCGAGCGAGTCGGGCACCGTCGCGACCTCGAGCGAGATCGGCGCACCGAGGTCGAGGTCGCCCTGCAGGTCGTCGAGCGTGCCGGTTGCGACCAAATTCCCGTCGTTCATGATTCCGATCCGGTCGCAGACGGCCTCGACCTCGCCGAGGATGTGACTCGAGAAGAAGACCGTAGTCCCCCGTTCGGCCTCCTGCTGGATGATTTCGCGCATCTCCTGCATTCCCGTTGGGTCGAGTCCCGAAGAGGGTTCGTCGAGGATGAGGAGGTCGGGGTCACCGACCAGCGCCATGCCGAAGCCCAGTCGCTGGGTCATCCCCTTCGAGTAGCCGCCGGCGGCTCGATCGCCGTCTTCGCTGGTGAGTCCGACCCGTTCGAGGAGGGCGTCCGGGTCGTCGTCGGTTCCCTTGGTGTCGATGACCCACTGGAGGTGTTCGCGCGCGGTGAGTCGGTCGTAGACGCTCGCACCCTCGGGGAGGACGCCGATTCGGTGGCGGATCTCGTCGGTGTCGGCCTGCGCGTCGAGGCCGAGCACCGTCGCGGTTCCGTCGGAGGGGCGAACGAAGTCCAATAGCATGTTGATCGTCGTCGACTTCCCGGCGCCGTTCGGGCCGAGGAAGCCGAAGACTTCGCCGTTTTCGACGGTCAAGTCGAGGCCGTCGACCGCGAGGACGTCCTCGCCGTACCGTTTGGTCAGGGCGGTCGTTTTGATAGCTTCCATACATGTTTTCCAAACCGCTGAACTGTAAGTCTTGCTAAGGTAATGGGGAACGATTAACGTCCGGCATGGGCTAACAAAACTAGCGGCCCAAATCCGTCTCGAGTCGATCAGACGTGCTCGTCGAGGAAGTCCGCGATCGTGGAGTAGGCCTCGATGCGGTTCTCGAGCTTCGAGAAGCCGTGGCCTTCGTCCTCGAAGATCAGCTTGCGGACGGGGACGCCCTGCGCTTTGGTCTTCTCCGCGATCTGCTCGGCCTCGCCGACGGGGACGCGCGGATCGTTCTCGCCGTGGAGGACGAACAGCGGCGCCTCGATGCGCTCGATGTTGTTCGTCGGCGAGATTCCCTCGAGGAACTCGCGGTCCTCCGCGAGCGAACCGTACTCGGCCTCGCGGAGTTCGCGGCGCCAGTCGCCGGTGTTTTCGAGAAACGTGACGAAATTGGCGATGCCGACGACGTCGACGCCGGCGGCCCAGAGGTCGGGGTACTCCGTCAGCGCGGCCAGCACCATGAAGCCGCCGTAGGAGCCGCCCTTGGCGGCGATCCGGTCAGGATCGACGGCGGGGTGGTCCTGCAGCCATTCTACGCAGGCCTCGATGTCGGCGACCGAATCCATCCGCTTCTCGACGTCGTCGAGGGCCGCGTAGTCAGCGCCGTAGCCCGCGGAGCCGCGGACGTTCGGTTCGAAGTAGGCGTAGCCTCGGTCGAGGAAATATTGCTTGACGGAAGAGAACGAGGGTCGGCGCTGACTCTCGGGGCCGCCGTGGATATCGACGATGACCGGCGTCTCACCGTCTTCGGCGCCGTCGGGAAGCGTCAGAAAGCCTGGCACCTCGAGATCATCGAAACTCTCGACGTGGACGAGGTCGGACTCGTCGAACGATTCGGAGGGGATGCCCGCCGTCGGCGCGTGCGTCCACTGTTCGGTCTCGCCGCTCTCGATGTCGACCACGAAGACGTTCGTGTTGACCGCGTCGCCGGTCGTCGACAGCGCGAAGCGCTCGGCGTCGGGATCGAAGCTCACACCGCCGGAGATCCCGCCCGGCAGATCGGGTTCCGGGAAGGTCTCGAACGCGGTGGGATCGCTCCCGTTGAATTCGCCCACGGTCAGGTCGGTGTAGCCCTCCACGTTCCGGGAGTAGACGAACCGGCCCGTCTCGTCGTCCAGCGCGACGCCGCCGACGTTCCACCCGTCTCCGTCGGCGACCGTCTCGAGGGCTCCGCTCTCGAGGTCGAGGTAGGCGAGATAGAGAGTGTCGGCGTCGCCCTCGTCGGTGACGAGGTAGATACCTTCGCCGTCCGGGGCCCAACTGGCGCTCTGATAGCGGACGTCGCCCTCGTGGGGCGTGAGGTGCTCGAGGTCGGGCTCGTCGGCCGCGAGGTCGAGCACGTACAGATCCTGGTCGAAGTTGGAGTAGGCCTGCGAGACCAGCAGCCGGGAGTCGTCGGGACTCCAGCCGGACAGCGAGAGCCAGCCGTCGCCCTCGTAGACGAGTTCCGCGTCCGCTCCCCGCTCGTCGCGGTCTTGGACGTAAATGTCGAAGACGGACTCGTCACGGCGGTTCGAGGCGAAGGCGAACCGCTCGCCGTCGTGGCTCCAGCCGCCCCACCGGTGTTTGGCGTCGGGCATCGCCGTCAGGTTCTCGATCTCGCCAGTCTCGGCGTCGAGTTTGAAGAGTTGGGCGCGCTCGTTGCCGCCCTCGTCCATCCCGAAGATCAGTTCCGATCGCTCGGGCGACCACGAGGCGAAGGTCACTCGTTCGTCGTAGAAGGTCCGCTGTTCGGGCCACGTGCGGGGTTCCTCGAGCGTCCAGACCTGCGGGGTCCCGGTCGTGTTCATCAGGAAGGAGAGTCGTTCGCCGTCCGGACCGAAGGAGGTCCCGTAGGCGCTTCGAATATTGAGGTAGCGTTCGATCTCGTAGCTGCCCATACACGGGGATGACGCCTCGAGTGGGTAGTGGTTTGGGTTGAGGCGATGCTGGTGCCGGGGATCGACGAGCCCCGACCGCCAGCCGCCGGTCGCAGTCAAGAGCGATCGCGCGCCGAACCGCGTTGTCCCAAATCGGTTCGGCATCGTAGCGCGGCTAGGGTGATCTTACAGCGGCGAGCGATCGAGTCCGCGGACGAAACGATTGATTCCGGCTCCTACGGCGCGCACGCCCGCGCAGAGCGCCGTTCGACTCGACGACTCGACACCTGATCGCAACGCGTAACAAACTGCCTCGAGCCGAAAGCCTGCGATACGATGCAAGATACTGGGGGCGAACCCGACGGCGGCGAGCGCGTCTCGACCGGCGCGGTCCTCGCGATGGTGGTCGTCGTGCTCGTCGCGTTCGGGCTGACGATCGCTGCGATCGGCGTCGGATTTTCGACGGGCGAGTCGGAGACCACCGACAGCGAGGAGTCGGTCGATATCGACGGGCTCGAGGACGACGGGGCTGCGGCCGAGGAAACCGAGGACGCCGCGGCCAACGACTCTCCGGACCGAGACGAGGGCGCTGACGGGAACGATTCGGACGACGGGAACGACTCGAGCCAGAGCGAGTCGGACGGCGGGGAAAATGAGACGGACGATGCGGACAGTGGATCTGGCAACGAGACCGACACGGATGGTAACGAGTCGGACGAGGACGCTGAAGCCGGCGAAGGAGACGGTGCTGATGACGAAAACGACACGGCCGGTGAATCCGCGGCGGAGGGGGACAACAGTTCGGAAGACGCGGCGACCCCGGCGGAAGGCGACGGCGACGATGGGAGTTCCATCGTCGAGCGAATTACCGGCTTCTTCAGCGACGTGCTCCCGGTCGGTAACGGCGAGTGATCGATTCGAAACGGACCGACGGCCCAGCGTCCGATCCGGCCGTGTCATTCGTCTCTCGTTCCAGCGCAGTACTCGATCGTCTCTCTCTCGAGAGCCGCTCGGTTCGCGGGACTCGAGACGCACCGACGTCACCTCGCGACGAGCGTCGGTGCGTCAACGGGACGAAAAAAGTGACTTTATAGCCGGGGGGTGCGTGGCGACCGAGTATGCGAATCGCGTTCGTCTCGCTCGAAACGGTACACCACCGCGATACCGAGACGAACCGGCGCCTCCAGTCGACGCTCGAACTCCTTCGGGATGCGGGCCACGACGTCCACCTATTCTGTACGCGATTTTGGGACGGCGACTCGCCGACGCTCGAGCGCGACGACGTCACCTACCGGGCCGTCACGGACGACCCCGACGCCCGGCGCTCGTTTTGCCTGCGGCTCCCGTTCGACCTTGGGGCGGCCGGACCGGATATCGTCCACGCGACCGCCCGGCCGCCGACCGCGCTACTGGCGGCCGGCTGTGGGGCGCGGCTCGCGCGGGCGCCGCTAGTCGCCGAGTGGTACGGCGACGGCGGCGTCGACGACGACTGGTGGACCAGGCGGGCGACGGGACGGGCCGATCGGATCGTCGCACCCTCGGAGCTCGTCGCCACGTGGGTTCGCGAACGCGGCGCCGACGGCGACCGCGTCGAGACGGTGCCCAACCCGATCGACCTCGAGCGCGTTCGGGAGGTGACACCCGACGACCGCGTCGACGTGGTCTACGCCCGGCGGCTCGACGAGGGGGCGAACTTAGAGAGTCTCCTGCTCGGGCTGGCGGAACTCCGCGGCCGCGACTGGACCACGACCGTGATCGGCGACGGGCCCGAACGCGAAGCCTACGAGCGACTCGCGAGGGACCTCCGGATCGAAGACCGGCTCTCCTTCGTCGGCGACTGCTCGCTCGAGGAGCGGATCGCGGCCTACCGCGGGGCACACGTCTTTGCGCAGACGGCCGAACACTGCGTGTTCCCCACGGAGATGCTGTGGGCGCTGGCCGCCGGCTGCGTCGGTATCGTCGAGTACCACGTCGACTCGAGCGCCCACGAACTCGTCGAGGGCTGGGATCGGGGGTTCCGGACGACCAGCGAGGACGAGCTCGCCGACGCTATTCTCGCAGCCGGCGACCTCGAACACCGGACGTTCGACGACCGGTTCGCCGACTACGATCGGTCGGCGGTCGCCGAGCGATACCTCGAGCAGTACCGGACGCTTCGGGAGGAGTACGGGCTGTTGTAAGCGATGTCGGCGCCGCTTCGATGGCGCAGTCGTCCCCCTCGGCCGCTCGGGGCCAGCGATATATTGGTTAGATAGAACTATCGACCATGACCGACGACTGCGAGTTCTGTCGACTCACTGCCGGTGAGCGACCGGCCCACGTCCTCGCCGAAACTCCGGCCGTCTCGGGCCACGCGCTGGTCGTCCTGTAACGGACGGGATGTGGCGCGGCGCAGTAACAGGAGAACTTCGGGTTGGTCCGTTGCAGAGCTGTTTGACGCCTCCCGAGAGTACGGACGGTCTCGAGCGCGTACCAATCGAATTCGGTCGCGGTGGCGCACGCTGGCGATCGGTCCGAACGACTGTGAGGACCGATCGACGGAGTCGTGCGAGGGATGAGCGAGCGGTGCGAGGGATGAACGGAGTGAATCCCTCGGAAGCGAACGGGGACCAACGGGAACCGTGAGCAGTGAGCGAATCGGCTGGGGAGGGTGTGACAACCCCTGTTGCCACGATAGCAGGATCCTTTGTTTTACTTCCAACCTCTCGAACGCCTCGCTCAATTATAGCAGATAGTAACACGATCCCGTTATCCAGAATCTGGGCTGAAACTGAGTTGGATAATTCGCCGAGTACATCTGCTTACTGAACATTCTTTATCCGTAATATTTTAGTGAACAGCCTAAGGGCACATCGGTATGGATGCCAAAGATTACGTGATTATGTATATCCTCAACGTGATTGCCACCGTCGTTGGAATCTTTGTGTACGTCACTATTGGCGGCTCGTTCTAAGGAGAGGCCTCTTCGGACTGCACAGGACCACACCGCTGCTGAACACGACTCCCCGTCTCACTCTGAATAAAGAACGTGTGCTATCACGCACTAATCGATAACGCGAAAGTCGAACGCGAAACTCTCGTTTCCTCGTTACTGTGAGAGGTCGAACTTCGAGGCCGCGGTCTCCATGTCCTTGTCGCCCCGGCCGGAGAGGTTGACGAGGATCGTCTCGTGGTCGCCGTCCTCGGCCAACTGGATCGCCCGTGCGATCGCGTGACTGGACTCGAGAGCCGGGATGATTCCCTCCGTTTCGCTCAGTTCGCGGAAGGCGGCCAGCGCTTCCTCGTCGGTGATGCCGGTGTACTCGCAGCGGCCGACGGCGCGGAACATGGCATGTTCGGGGCCGACACCGGGGTAGTCGAGGCCGGCGGAGACCGAGTGGACCTCGACGTCGTCGTCGAGCACGCGCGTCTTCATGCCGTGGATGACGTCGTCTTTCCCCTGTGCGAGCGGCGCGGCGTGACGGTTCGAGTCGCTCCCCTCGCCGCCGCCCTCGGCGCCGTAGAAGTCGACATCGTCCTCGCGGAAGGCGTGAAAGAGCCCGATGGCGTTCGAGCCGCCGCCGACGCAGGCGACCGCGGCGTCTGGCAGGTCGCCCGTCCGTTCCCGAAACTGCTCGCGGGCCTCGCGACCGATGACGCTCTGGAAGTCCCGGACCATCCGCGGGAACGGATCGGGACCGACGACGCTGCCCACGAGGTAGTGGGTGTTCTCGACGTTCTCGGCAAAGTCCTCGAGGGCCGCGTCCACGGCGTCGGCCAACCCTTCGTCGCCGCGGGTCACCTCGGTGACCTCGGCGCCCATCAGCCGCATCCGGAAGACGTTCATCTCCTGCCGTTCGACGTCCTTCTTCCCCATGTAGATCTCCGTCTCGAGGCCTAGCAGGGCGCCGACCATCGCGGTCGCGGTGCCGTGCTGGCCGGCGCCGGTCTCGGCGATGAGCCGGTCCCGGCCCGCGCGCTTCGCGAGCAGAGCCTGGCCGAGCGCGTTGTTGATTTTGTGCGCGCCGCCGTGGAGCAGGTCCTCCCGCTTGAGGTAGATCTCGGCGCCGTAGCGGTCGCTCAGGTTGCTCGCGTAGTACAGCGGCGTCGGTCGCCCGGCGAACTCCTCGAGGAGCCCGCGTAGCTCCGATTGAAAGTCGTCGGTCTCGGCGACCTCGTCGTAGGCGGTTGCGAGCTGTTCGAGCGGTTCCTGCAGGGGGTCGGGGACGTGCCGTCCGCCGTATCCTTCGAATGCGCCGTCAGACATACGTTCGCAGTGGCACGCCGACGGCAAATAGATTCCGTGCTCAAGCCCCGATCCGATCGCGCTTTGTTCGCGACCGGGGATCCGACCGGTGAGGATGGTCGCCGGGTCGTCGGCGCCTGCGAACACGTGTGATAGTCGCAGCTACTTTGACGCCCGGTCAGAAGAGCACCAGCAATGCCGCGAGCGAGAGCGCGCTGCTGACGAGCAACGCCAGTAGAACGACGACGGCGGGCATCGGTCCGGTGGCCCGGAGATCGGCGAGCCGGATCTCGGTTCCGAGGCCGACGAACGCGAGCACGAACAACCAGTCGTAGGTGTTCTCGATCGAGGTCACCTGGGCCGAAGAGAGGACGCCTGCGCTCGAGACGATGGCGAGCGCGAGAAAGCCCAGCACGAACGTCGGGAACTCGTTCCAGAGCGTCCGGACGGAGGGACGACCATCACCATCCGTGTTGGCGTAGTAACTCGCGTACGCGAGGACGACGACCCCGATCAGGGCGTTTCGCGCTAACTTCGTCATCGTCGCCCACTGGCCGGCGACGTCGGAGTGAGCGAAGCCGACGGCGACGACGGGGCCCGTCGAGAACATACTGACGCCGGCCCACGTGCCGAACACCATCCCGGAGAGGTTCAGCAGGTCGCCGACGATCGGGTAGACGACGATGGTGATCGCGTCGAACAGGAGGACCGTCGCGGCCGCGTAGGCGATCTGTTCCTCGCGGGCGCTGACGGCACCCGCGACCGCGACGACCGCCGAGACGCCGCAGATACTGGCGCCGGCCGCGAGCAGCGACCCCATCCGATCGGCCAGCCCAAACACGTTGCGCGCGAGGAATTCGACAGCGAGCAGCGTCGTGGCGGTCACGCCGACCACGAGCAGCAGGACGAGTCCGCCGACCTCGAGGACGGTCCCGAGCGAGATCGAGGCGCCCATGAGCACGATTCCCCCGGCCAGCCACAGGCCGTGCGTCGCGATCCCGGGCTCGAGGCGGTCGGGAATACCTGCGGCGTTCGTCGCGACGAACCCGAGCGCGATCGCGAGCAGGAGCCGGTTGAACCCCAGCGAGACGGCGAGCGCTCGGGCGAGTATCGCGCCGAGACAGAGGGCCAGCAGCCCCGGCAACAGTCGACGGCCGTTCATTGCATTATCGCGGAACCTGCAGTTCGAATGCGCTCGCCGGTGCGACGATCGCCGCGCCAACGCGGACGCTTCGCCAGTCGCGCTTGAGACCCCTCCGGCGATCCGTCGCGGCGACGGCGGTCGGCTGCCAGCCATCGATCGACATGTGTCCCGTGCTCGGGTGACGTCGCAGTTAACTGTTCTCGATTTCGTCGGCGGTTACGCCGCGTCGAAGGTCGATCGGGTCGTCGAACTCGCGGAGAAACTCGACGGGGTAGCCGAGGAGGCGTCGGGAGAAACTGTCGATCACATCCGGACCGCGCGAAACCACTGTCTCGAGTACGTCGAGGAAGACGGCGGCGACGAACAGCCGAGAACCGAGTGAGGCGCTCGAGAACTGCGGATCTCAGCGGTCGACGCTTCCGAGGACGATATCGAGACTCCCCAGCGAGGCGATCAGGTCGGCGACGTACTCGCCGTTTGCCATCTCCGGCAGCGCGGAGAGGTTGTGGAAACACGGGCTGCGGATCTTGAACCGGGCAGGCGAGTTCGAGCCGTCCGAGCGGACGTAAACGCCGAGTTCGCCCTTGGCGATCTCGACGGCGCGGTAGGTTTCGGTGCCCGCGTCCGGCTTGAGGGTCCGGGGGACGTTGCTCTGGACGGTCCGCTCGTCCTCGGGCCAGTCCTCGAGCAGGTCGAGACACTGCTCGATGATCTTAGCCGACTCCTCGACCTCCCGAAGGCGCACGAGGACCCGCGCGTGGTTGTCGCAGCTGTCTTCGGTGACGACGTCCCACTCGAGTTCGTCGTAGTAGCCGTAGGGATCGTCCCGGCGGACGTCATAGTCGATGCCCGAGCCGCGAGCGACGGGCCCCGTACAGCCGTAGTCCTTCGCCACCTCGGGCTCGAGAACGCCGGTGTTTATCGTTCGAAGCTGGAAGATTTCGTTGCCGGTGAGCAGGTCGTGGTACTCGTCGACCTTGGACGGGAGTTCGTCGAGGAAGTCCCGGCACTTCTCGATCCACTCTTCGCGCGGTTCGGGGAGGTCCCAGGCGACCCCGCCCAGCCGGAAGAAGTAGAACATCATCCGCTGGCCGGTCAGGTCCTCGAGGATGTCCTGGACGACCTCCCGATCGCGCATGCCGTACTGGAAGATGGCGGTGAAGTCGCCGTAGACGTCCAGCGCGAACGTCGAGACCGCGAGGAAGTGACCGAGCATCCGCCCGAACTCGACGGACATGGTCCGCAGGATCTGGGCGTACTCGGGGACCTCGATGTCCGCGAGGTCCTCGATGGCGCGGGCGACCGCCCACTCGTTGGGGAGGTTCGCGGTGTAGTCCCAGCGATCCGCGTAGGGGATGATCTGGTGGCGGTATGTGCCGTTTTGGCACATCTGCTCCTCGCAGCGGTGGAGGTAGCCGATGTCGGGGTCGACGTCAACGACCGTCTCGCCGTCTAACACCGTCTCGAGGTGGAGCACGCCGTGGGTCGCCGGGTGGTGGGGGCCGATGTTCAGGAACATCGTGTCGCTCTCGGCCTCGTGGTGGTCCGGCTGGATCGGATTGGCGTGTTCGGTGTATTTGACGACCTGGGGCTTCTCCTGGTCGTAGTCGAGCGCGAGCGGGTGGCCCTGCCACGTTTCCGGCAGGAGGATCCGTCGCGGGTTGGGGTGGCCCTCGTACTCGATGCCGACGAGGTCGAAGGCCTCCCGCTCGTGCCAGTCGGCCGTCCGAAATACGGGTTCAGCGGTCTGACAGACGGGGTCGTGCTTCGGGAGCTGGACCACCAGCGTCACCTCGTGGGTGCGGTTCCCGTACTTCGTGAGGTGGAGGATCGACTCGTAGCGATCCTCGTACTCCTGGGGGGTGATACACGAAAGGTGGTCGAAGCCGGCTTCGTCGCGCAACAGCGCCAGCACCTCCTGGATGTCGTCCGGGCGGATCACGAATCCGGGCGCGTTCTCGTGTTCGTCCCGGCGGAGCGTGTACTCGGAGAGCAGCGACTCGAGGCGCTCCTCGTCGACGCCGTCCTCCCGGAGGTGGTCGTACTCCGGATCGATGCCCTTCGGTTTTCGCTGACGTTGTTCACTCATTGGATACCCGTGCGCCGACGAACGGGGCGCGCGTACCAGGCGTACGACTGACACGGAATTGAGGGTTTTCCCGGGTTACGGTGACTGTCGTCGCAGCCGACCGACCGAGCGGTCGGCGGTTCCGATGTCTCGTCGTTCACTGCGACGCCTCGTGTTCACTGGGCCAATTGGCACGCAGAACTCGCGCCAGTGCCTCGAGGCTACATCCGGTACGAGCAATACTTCCCTGAGGGCGTCTCCGGTACTATCGCCGCCGACGGGCCCGCTCGCCAGTTTCTCGCGGTTCAGGACCGATCCAGCAAGCCGATTATTCAATCGAATCTCCTATTAACACGGCGACAATACCTCAGACTATGACAAAGCGGTACGTCTCGCTCCCCGGGGAAGCGGAGGCGGGAATGCGCGAGTTCATCGACGAGGTTGACCGACGACTTTCGAGCGACGAGGACACCTGTTCGGTCGTCGAGGACGTCCTGATCGATCTCTCGGGCGACCGCGAGGCCTACGAGCGCTGGCAGGATGGTGAGTCGGTCTCGCCGGCCGAGCGCGTTCGGTTACAGAGCTACGACCCCTGTAACACGACCCTCGAGAGCGAGTACTACGCCGAGAAGGACGAAGAAAAGTTCCGCCGCTCGAAGCACCTCCAGTGGCTGTGGCGGCAGTTCGACAGCCTGCCGATCGCGGACAACGTCGAGTTCGCGCTCCGATTCCGCCGGATGCTCGCCGATCACCTCTTCGAGGACTGCGGCGACGGCTGTCGCTTCTTCAAGGGGATCTCGTTCACCTACGGCCACAACATCACGATCGGCGACAACACCATCGTCCACGACGACGTCCACTTGGACGACCGCGGGAAGCTGACCATCGGCGACCGCGTCTCGATCTCCGACGGCGTCCACATCTACAGCCACGACCACGACGTCGTCGATCAGACGGAGGTCCGCAACTACCACACGATCGTCGAGGACGACGTCCGCCTCACCTACGACGCGATGGTCCGCGCGGGCTGTAAAGTCAGCGAGAACGCCATCGTCGGCGCGCGCGGCATCGTCCAGAACGACGTTCCCGCCCACCACATCGCCATCGGCACGCCCGCCAAGAGCGTCAAGATCAAGCCCGGCTGGGAGGACGCCGCCACCCCGATCGACGAGGCCGGCGTCAACCGCCAGGAGCAGCGCCGCATCGAGTACGACCTCCCCGACGACCTCGAGGTCTTCGACGAGTTCCAACGCGACCTCCGCTGACCGGTCGTCGAGCCTGTTAGTCGTTCCATTCTGACTCTCAGCGATTCCTGAGGCGGGGAATATCCAAGTGCCTTGAGAACCTATCGCATACTGATGGAGCTCTGGGGCTGGCTCATCGGCTACGTGGTCTTGTTCGCCCTCCTGCACCTGGTACTGTACTACGTTTACCTCCGCGGGGACGACGGCGACAGCACGGGTTCGCCCTCGTTCGCCGACCCTGACCGCGCGAGTTCCCGCACCCCGCCGGGACCGGACCGGTATCCGCGCGCGGTCGACGATATCGGCGACCCCGACGACCCCGAGGGCGACTACGACCTAGAGTTCGACGGCGAGACGATCCGCTGTCCCCACTGCGGCGTCCGGAACGAAGCCGACCAGACGTTCACCTACTGCTGGAACTGCATCTCGGCGCTCCGCCGGTGAGCCCGTCGCATCGGTCTCGATTCCGGTCGCCGCCTCGACGGTCGGGGACCGCCTCGTCGAAGTCGACCGAGAACCCTTCCTCGAGTCGGCCCTGTGCCCTTCGATTCGCCATTCTCGAAAAATAGACTGTCACATTGACCAATGAATATCCAATACATCCGTCAAAATAGCCGAGTAATGAACGATTACGCTTTTAGTCTTCAAGCACACAGTGGGCAGGGACGACGAACAGTCATGCACGGAAACCCTACTCACTCCCCCGCCTCGCAGTCTCGCTCTCCATCGGTCTACCGCGCAACGCACGACCCGGACGGTTCGGCCAGGCTCAGCACGACCGTGAGCCACGCGCTGGCCGACTGCATGGGTACCGACGTCACCGACGGGTACGTCTCGCTGTACGACGCCATCGATCCCGAGGCTCTGGACAGACTCTTCCGCCCGCGCCACGACGGCCGCCAGCGAAGCGGCGGCTCGCTCGACTTCACCGTCCGCGACCACTACGTGACGGTCTCGAGCGACGGCGAAATCCTGATCGAACCGCCCGCGAAGCGGTAACCTTCTTCTCGTCGATCGTCAGCATCCGTCGCGTCCGAAGTGACGACGGCGGCGACGAACCCTCTCCTCGTCCGAAGTGAAGACTGCCGATGCGGCGACGACAGCCGCGAAAAGCGACTCGACCGGCCTACGCCGACAGCGCGTCCGCCAGCGTCTCGAGGTGATCGACGCCGACGACGGCGACGATGTCGCTCTCGGTCTCGGTTCGCAGAGTCTCGAGCCGATCGATCATACAGCGCTCGCGGGTGTCGTCGCGGTAGGTGAGCGCGCTGCCCTCGGTCGCGACGCTGCCAAGTAGTGCCTGGACGCTGGCGACGTGGGAGCGCTCGTGGGCGGCCTGGCGCTTCGGCGTGTCGTCGTGGTCGCAGTCGTACTCGATCGGATCGTCGCAGGCGATGGTCATCGACGTCGCGTGGGTCAACGTTGCGGCAACGCGGCAGGTCAGCGCCTCTCGCGTCGCGCCGCCCAGCCCGGAGAGGACGCGGCGGGCCGTCGACGGCGAGACGCGGTCGGCGATCAGCCGCGCCACGAGCCGCCGGACGAACGACCAGTTCGGCGCGTCGATGCCGACGACGTCGGCCTCGGGCGCCGCGTTGATCGCGGCGCTCATCTCGCCGCCGAAGCGGGGCGGGGACGACGCGGAGCCGTCGCGGGCATAGGCGCGGTACAGCGGCAGAGCCGCCGACGGCAATTCGAGGGCGACCGTCTCGGGGGCGACCGACTCGAGGATGTGATCAACGCGCGCGATGCTTGCGGGGTGGTCGTGGACGACGCCGAGAAGAATACAGTCGCCCGACGACCCGGGCACCCGGCGGCAAAACTGGGGCGTGATCCGGGGGTCGTCGAACGACGCGGCGAAGGGAGGGGATTCGTCCATTGATCGACTGGTAATACGCGACTACCGGCATAACCCTTCTGTTGTGCACCGCTTCGAGCGGCGCCGAACGCCATTATCGCGCCGTAACCGGCGCCTACTCGAGCGATAGCGGGCGAGCGGGCGATAACGGGCCGGTGACCGGCGGAACGGTTTCGGCGATTTATTGCTCGCGTCTGCCTGTCGTCGGCTAGTCGGTCCGGCCGCCGGACCGGACTCGACGCGAGAACCATCGTCGAACGAGTATGAGCGAGAGGACACTCACCGAAGCGGACGAGGGGAAACGGGTCCTGAACACCGACGGGACCGAAGTCGGCCGGCTGGTCGACGTCCACGACGGACGCGGCTACGTCGAACCGGATCCGAGTCTGACGGACACGATCGCGGCGAAACTCGGCTGGGGATCCAGGAGCGAGGAGGCCCACCCGCTTGACGAGGGTAGCATCGCGGAGATCACCGACGACGCGGTCCGCCTCCGCGGAACGCTCTAGTTTTGGCCGCTCGACTGCGAGTACGTCCCTCGGCCTGTCGGGCCGTCTCGATCGGGACAGTCGTATCGCTATCTCAACGCCTCGAGTCGAGGCCGTCGTCGCCGTCCGCGCTTCGAGGGACCGCTTCGCGGCGGGCGTGATCGCCCTCGCGACCCCCGAACCTAGCTCTCGGTGCCGTGGACGGTGACCGACCGGACGGCCGAGTCGTCCGGGGTCTCGACCCGAACCGGGAACTGAGTCGTCTGGGCCGCCGGATAGGTCGTATAGCCCAACGACACCGTCGTGCTCGCACCCGACTCGAGGGAGACGCTCGTCGAGTCGACCTGCTGGGGATTGTGACCGACGACGAGCGCGACGGTGCCCGAGGCCGATCCGCCGCCGGTGTTCTCGACGACCGCCGTCACCTCGAGGAAATCGCCGGCGTTGACGGGAGTGTTCGTTCCGGAGATCGAAACCGAGAGGGTCCCCTCGCCGCCGTCACCGGCCCCGCTCTCGATCTCCTCGAGACAGGATTGGGCCTGCGGGTTCGAGCGGGAGATCGTCGCGGTCGGGTAGTCCGGCGGCAGCGTGATCCCGGTCAGCACTGTCCCGAGTTCGCCGTAATCCGGAACCTCCACGCGAGCGCCGTCGGGCGTGGCGGAGACGTCGCGTTCGTCGCCGATCTCGAAGACGATCGTGCCCGCGAACGGCGCGTCGACGTGGGTACCGATCTCGATCCAGTCTTCGATGATCGTGTTCCCGTAGAGCGGTTCGCCCCCGCCCTCGTTGTAGAAGCCGGTGCTCGCCGCCACGTTGTCGCCGTCGCCGAACGTGCCCGAGACCTCGGCCCGCGTACACGAGGTGAAGGTTACGTTCGTCTCAACGGGGTCGTCGTTCGTTCCGATCACGCGGACGGTCTGTTCGGCCGAATCGGACGAGCCGACCACCCGAGCCGGGAACTCCTGCGTGTTGGCGACGAGGGCCGTCTCGAACTCCAGGGTCACCAGTCGGCCGCCGGTGGACGGCACCGAAACGGTCGCCGAATCGACGGTCGTCGGATTGTGGCCGACGATCAACTCGACGGTCTCCGTCGTCGACACGTCGCCCTCGGTCTCGAGCCGTGCGGTCACCTCGAGGACCTCGCCGGTCGCGAGGGGATCGTTCGTTCGGTAGATGTCGATCGCGACCGGCGGCGTATCCGCGTAGACGAGGACGTTCGTGCGGTCGGTCGCCCCGTCGACGACGACCCAGACGGGAAACTCCTGATCGTTGTCGACGATCGCCGTCTCGAACGTGAGTTCGACGGTCGCCGTGGCCCCGGCTCCCACCTGTATCGACTGCGTGTCGACGACCGTTGGATCGTGGCCGACGACGAGCACGGCGTCGGTCGATAGGGATCCGCTGCCGCCGTACCCGACCGTCGCGGTCACCTCGAGGACGGCCCCCGTCTCGACCGGACTGTTCGTCTCTTGAATCGTTACGTCGATCGGTGCGTCCTGCATCGTCGCCCGCGGCGCGGCGGTCCCCGTAGCGGCGACGGGAACGAGTCCCCCGACCGCGACACCCTCGAGTACCCCCCGGCGCGTCGGTGTCTGCCACATATTCGATCGACGTCGGCGAACGATCGAAAAGGGTAGAGTCCGTTACATCTTCTAATCGGTGAATGCACCCCTTCTCCCGGTACTGGAGAGATTACAACTGACTGGTAACGGCCCTGTAGGGGAACGCGTTCGATCAACGGCGGTCAACGAACGAATCGGTCCGTCCGAAGTCGAGAGAAAGGATCAGCGATCGGACGGGCGAACGGAGCGAGTATGGGGTGCTTAGACGCCGGTGGAGTACCGCAGGAGACCGGCGAAGCCGCCGAAGGCGTTGTAGAGCTGTTCACCCTTCTCGAAGTCCGTCGAGATGAACTTGGTCTCGGTACCCCGCTGTTCGGCGATTTCGATGAGGTGGTCGATCGCGTCCTCGCGGTCGTCCTCGGTCGCCTCGACCTCGGTGCCGCAGTCGTTACAGGAGTGGTCGGGCGTGGACTTGCGGCGGTCGATGACTTCGCGGTCGGTGTTGCCACACTCCGGACAGTCGTAGGTGACGACGTCCTTGCGGAGGTCCTCGCTGATGAGCAGCCGGTCGACCGCGCCCATCATCAGGTTCCGGCGGGTCTGCTCGAACCCGTACGTAGCCTGATCGCCGGCGTTGAGTTCCTCGAAGAACTCCTCCATCACCTTCTTGTCCTTCATCACCTCGGCGTCGGCCAGCGCCTCCTCAGCGTTGTCGACGAGGTCCTTCAGGCCGGACTCGTCGGTGTAGGCGACGTCGAACTTGCCGATGACGTTGTCCTGGATCTCGTGGTGGAGGTAGTCGCCGTCGAGGAACTCGTCTTTGGTCGGCGAGGGACCGCCGACGAGGATCCCGTCGAGTTCGTGGCGCCGGGGGACGAACAGGTCGTTCGCCATCCCCGCGACCTCCTGGTAGAAGTTGTCGATGGCCTCGAGGCGCAGGCGGGCGAATCGCTGGGCGGACTGGCCGCCTTTGCGCTGCTTGCCGGGAACCAGCGAGGAGGCGGACTTGACGGGCTCGATGCGCTTACCTTTCAGCCAGCCGACGTTGGCCTCGCGCCGATCCAAGACGATCAGGCCGTAGAGGCCCTTGTCCGCCAGCATCTCCTCTAAGGGTTCGGTGAGGAACTCGGAGTCGCAGTGATAGCGGAAGGACTCGACGGGCTGGGGCGGGCTCTCGAGGACCTTCGTGACCATATCGGTGCGGCCGCCGCCGGAATCGACGGCCCCGGAGAACAGCACCATCCCCTTCTCCGGCGGGAACGTATCGTAGTACCGCAGGCGGTCCTTGATGCTCGTCAGCGCGTCCTGGACGGCCGTCCGCGTCTGCTTGGACTTGATGTTAGCCGCTTCGCTGTGTTCCTGCGTAACGTGTTGGACCACGTCGCTGACTTGCCGGTCTTCGGGAATGTAGATCGTCACGAGCTGCGTCCCGGAGCCGTCGTACTCCTTGAGATCCTCGAGAACCTTCCGGAACTCGTACTTCTTCCGGTCGGATTGCTCCTGTTCGCCCTCCTGGCTCATTGTCCCTAGAAAACGGTCCTGTGGGTAAGTATTCTTTGAGACGGCGGTGTCGATGGGAGACCCAGCGGACGACTACCGTCGCATTCGCGGTCGCCGCTCGGCGTTTGCGGGCCGATGTCGAATCGCGTGCCGAGGTCACGTTTTAAGGTCCTGCCGTTCTACTGTCCGGACAGTATCCAGTATGTCTCACGAGACGGTCTATGCTATCGCGAGCGGGAAGGGCGGCGTCGGGAAGACGACGACGACGGTGAACCTCGGCACGGCGCTAGCCCAAGCCGGCGAGCGCGTCGCCATCGTCGACGCCGACCTCGGAATGGCGAACCTCGCCGGGTTCGTCAGCCTCACCCCCGACTCGACGACGCTGCACGACGTACTGTCCGGCAACGCGTCGATCGACGACGCCACCTACCGGATCACCGATAACATCGTCGCGGTCCCCAGCGGCACCGGCCTCGACGAATATGCCGACACCTCCCCCGAGGGCCTGCGCGAGGTCGTCGCGGACCTCCGCGAGCGGTTCGACTACGTCTTTCTCGACGTCGGCGCCGGAGTCAGCCACGAAACCGTGCTCCCGCTCGGCCTGGCCGACGCCGTCGTTCTCGTCTCCACGCCCGAGCCCGCGGCGGTCCACGACTCGAAGAAGACCCTCGAGCTGACCGAACGCGCCGGCGGCGAGGTCTCCGGGCTCGTCGTCACGCGAACCCGCCCCGACAGCGACGTCTCCTACGAGGAGATCGCCGCGCGCCTCGAGACCCCTCTCCTGGCGACGATCCCCGACGATCCTGCGGCCCGCGAGAGCGTCTACGCCGGAACGCCGCTGGTCGTCTACGAACCCGACGGACCCGCCGCCGGCGCCTACCGCCAACTCGCGGCTGATCTGGCCGGCATCGCAGTTGCCGACACGACGGTAGACGCCGACGCGGCCGCCGAGTCTGAGACCGCCGATTCGGACGACGAGACGACCGAGGGGTCCGCCGAGCGGGAGGCGGCCCACGACGACGTCTCGAGTGCGATCACCGAGGCCGAATCCGACACCTGATCGGCGATTCACGGTGCTCGCCGACTCGAGCGATGGCGCTCGTCTCGCCCGGGCCGGTAGGCGGTGCCTGAACGGCTCGATTCGCGCTTGCGGCCGCCGATTCGCGTCGGATTCGATGTCGTTCACGAGATCGTGATAATCAGTCAATATTGTCGTTCATACAGCACATACCGTCGAGCGTCTCGTCGATAGCGGCTCACTCGAGCGCTAACAGCCGGCTTTCGAAGGTGAGGGGCCGTTTTCCGGAAAAACTCTCCGCGTAACCTTTGAACTGACTGTAACGAGCTAATTACTAATCAAATCCCGTAGCGATCGGTCGCCCATGGAGCGACGAAAGATCCTCCTTGGCAGTGGCGCAGCGCTCACAACCGCACTCGCGGGCTGTACCGGCAGCGGCAGTAACGACGACGATTCGGACGACGACAACGACGATACCGAGTCGATCACCGACAACGATTCCGAGAACGAAACTGAGAACTCCGGGAACGAAACCGAGAACACCGGGAACGAAACCGAGAACGGCGACGAAAGCGACTCCGAGGACTCCGACGGAACCGACGAGACTGCCAGTACGGATATCCCCGGGTTCGACAGCTCGAAACTCTCCCTCGAGAGCGACAAGGTGTCGGTCTCGTCCGTCGAGCAAGCGGACAGCACGGTCGATGTCGTCGCGACGAGCGGGATCACTGATTACCAGAAACTGTACGCGGAACTGGAGACGCTGGCCGAGGCACACGAGAGCGCGATCGTCGACACCGAGGCGTTCGCGGACGCGATTGACTCCATCGACTGGGTCGTCGACCACGACGCCAAGCGGGTGGTTTCGTTCTCCGTGAAGACCGACTGGCTCGTCGACTACCAGAACGGCGACCTCTCAGCGGAGGCGCTCCTCGAGAACGTCAAGTCGACGGCCGAGTGAGGCATTCGCAGCGACCGATCGACGATTCGACGCAACCGGCCTTTTTGACGCCGTCGACCGCCGTCAGCGGAGCTTGGCGGTAGTCGCGAGCGATCCGACCGCCGTCACATCGAGCGCGGCGCTTCGACGCCGAGGATCGATAGCGCGTTGGCGACCGTGTGTTTCGACGCGGCCACGA
This sequence comes from Haloterrigena salifodinae, assembly GCF_003977755.1. Classification (NCBI taxonomy): domain Archaea; kingdom Methanobacteriati; phylum Methanobacteriota; class Halobacteria; order Halobacteriales; family Natrialbaceae; genus Haloterrigena; species Haloterrigena salifodinae. The sequence continues at coordinate 1,295,193 of NZ_RQWN01000001.1, read as the reverse complement.
GCGCGAGTCGGGCCTCCCTGACGTCCGGGTCGACGTCGTCGGAAAGCACCGGACACTCCCGGTAGAAGGCGTTGAACCGGTCGGCGAACTCGCGCGTGTAGGTCGCGATCTGGTGGGGCTCGAGGTCGTCGGCCGCCTCGTCGACGACCGCCGGGAACCGCGCGATCGTCTCGAGGAGGTCGCGTTCGGCCTCGGTCTCGAGCAGGTCGGCCTCGAGGGCCTCGAGTTCGACGTCCTGTTCGGCGAGGTCGGTTTCGGGGTCGAGACCGGCCTCCTCCAGAATCCCGCAACAGCGCGCGTGGACGTACTGGACGTACGGTGCCGACTGAGCCTCGAAGTCAAGCGCCTGGTCCCACTCGAAGGTGATCGCCTTGGTGGGCTGTTTGGAGACAATGTCGTAGCGAACCGCGCCGATACCGACCTGGTGGGCGATCCGCTCGATGTCGTCCTCGTCTAAATCGTCGTCGCGGATGCGGTCGTCCAGGCGGTCCTCGACCTCTCCGCGGGCGCGGTCGATCGCCTCGTCGAGCAGGTCGTCGAGGTCGACGCCCGTGCCGCGACGCGTCGACATCTTCCCCTCGGGGAGGTTGACGTACGAGTAGAGCACCTGCTGGAGCTGCTCGGTGTCGTTGTCGAGCAACTCGAGGGTCGTGTTGAGCTGTCTGGCCTGCAGCTTGTGGTCCTCGCCCAGCACCGTCACCGCGCGGTCGTAGTTGTCGAACTTCCACTCGTGGTGGGCCAGGTCGCGGGTGGCGTACAGCGAGGTGCCGTCCGAGCGCAGGAAGACGAGGTTCTTGTCGATGCCGTGCTCGTCCAGTTCGAGCTGCCAGGCGTCCTCCTCGTAGACCGATTCGTCGAGTTCCTGCAGTCGGTTGACGAGGTCGTCGGTATCCCCGTTGCGCATGAACCGCGTCTCCTTGACGAACTCGTCGAACTCTGCGGGGAGGCGCTCGAGGCAGGCCGTCATGCCCGAAAGCACCTGATCGACGACCTCGCTGACTCGTTCGTAGGTCTCGTCGTCGCCCGCCTCGAGGCCCTGCATGATCGACTCGATCTCGGCCTCGGCGTCCTCGACCTTGTCTTCGGGTCCGTTCTCGAGGAACGCGTTGCCCTTGCGGTAGTAGCGCACAAGGTCGTACTCGATGCGGTCGCGTTCGGGCTCGGACTCGAGATCCGCTTCGTCGAAGGTCTCGTAGGCCCACGTGAAGACGGCCATCTGGCGGCCGGCGTCGTTGACGTAGTAGTGGCGATCGACGTCGTAACCCGCGTAGTCGAGCAGGTTCGCGACGGCGTCGCCGATGATCGGATTGCGGGCGCGGCCGACGTGGACCGGTCCCGTCGGGTTCGCGCTCGTGTGCTCGACGACGACGCTGGTGTCGCGGTCCTCGAGAGCGCCGTAGCTCTCCTCGGTCGCGGTCTCGAGGGTCTCGGCGAGGTAAGCGTCGCTTGGCAGGAAGTTGAGATAGGGACCCTGCGTCTGTACCTCGGAGACGTAGGTCAGCTCGGCGGCGTCGAGTTCGTCGGCGAGTTGGCCCGCCACCTGCGGCGGCGCCGCGCCGGCCTCGCCGGCGAGTCGGAAGGCCACGCTCGAGGCGAGGACGCTGTCGACGTCTTCCGGCGGTTCTTCGATCCCGAGGTCGTCGGTCGGGAAGTCGAGTTCGGAGAGCGCCCGCTCGAGGGCGTCCTCGACCTCCGCGCGTAAGGCAAGGAACATACCCGCCCGTATTCAGGGCCGAAGTAAAGGAATGTCGGGTTCGCCCGCCCGAGGGGGATTAGTCGAAGAACGCCGTGGCCTCCCGGAACCGCTGCTCGTGGACCGGTCGGAACGTCTCGCCGGAGGCGTCGAACTCGTTCGGTGACCAGAACCGGGCCGCGCTCGCGTCGCTGCCCGCGAGCGGCTCGCCGCTGGCGTCGGCCCGATCGGCGACGTAGTGGACCGTCATCACGTGTTTGCCGTCACGGGGCGCCATCGCGGACGCGCTCAGGATCTCGAGCGCGTCGGGGTCGACGCTGATGCCGGTCTCCTCCTCGAGTTCGCGCGCGGCGGCCGCCGCGGGCTCCTCGCCGATCTCGATGTGGCCGCCGGGAAGGGTCCACTCGCCGACCCCCGGCGGGACCCCGCGTTCGACGCAGAGCACCCTCGTGTCCACCCGCGAGCGATCGACGATCGCGACGCTCGCACAGGGGACCGGATTGTGCCAGACGATATCCTCGCAGACCGGACACCGCTTGCGCTCGCGGGCGTCGACGGTGGCCGTCTCGAGGCGGGTACCGCAGTCGGGACAGAACGTCGGCGGTCGGCTGACCATCTGTTCGGGTTTCGGGACTGGACCCTCAAAGCGTTTTCAGTCCGCTGCCGGTCAGGGGGACGACGACGTCGGCGTCGGCCTCGAGAACGTCGTCGTCGCGGTACTGCTCGAGCGCCGCGGGGGCGACCGCGCAGGTGGGCTCGACGTAGAAACCGCCGCGGTGGAGGCGGTCAAGCGCGGTCTCGATCGGGTCCGCGCCGAGGGCGATGGCGTCGCCGCCGGTCTCCTCGATGGCACGGAGGATCTCGTCCTCGCGGGCCGGCTTCTCGATCTTGATCCCGTCGGCGATGTCGGTGCCCTCGCCGTCCTCGTCGATGGTCCGGCCGCCGAGTCGGTCGACGATCGGCGCGTGTCCCGCCGCCTGCGCGCCGAGCAGTCGGGGCATGCCGTCGACGATCCCGGCCTCGTTGAGCAGCGAAAAGCCGCGGTAGGCCCCCAGGAACAGCGTCCCGTGGCCGATCGGAAGCACGACGGCGTCGGGAACGGTCCACCCCTGCTGGGCGGCGATCTCGAACGCGAACGTCATCGTGCCCGCGTAGAACGCCGGGTTCCAGGCGTGGCTGGCGTACCAGCCCTCACCGGCTTCGACGGCCTCGATGCAGGCATCCGTAACGTCCTGTCGGCTCCCCTCAACTCTGACCGGGCGGGCGTCGGCCCGCTGGATGGCCATCAGCTTCGACTGTTTGACGTCCGCCGGCACGTAGATGTCCGCCTCGAGGCCGGCGCGGGCCGCGTAGGTCGCGATCGCGGCGCCGGCGTTGCCCGAGGAGTCCTCGATGACCCTCTTGACGCCGAGTTCGACCGCTCGCGAGAGCGTCGTCGTCGCGCCCCGATCCTTGAACGAGCCCGTCGGAAACACGTACTCGAGTTTGAACTCGGCGTCCCAGTCGGGCGCGTCGACGAGCGGGGTAAACCCCTCGTGGAAGGTCACGTGCTTCTCGATGGGGAGGAACTCGAAGAACGTCCAGAGGCCCTCGGTCGTATCGAGGCTCTGCAGCGGCAGGGGGTCGCCCTGCGGATGCGGCCGTTCGGTGAACTCGAGGGCGCTCCCGCAGGAACAGCGCCACGGTTCGGACGGGCCAGCCTCGTAGACGGTCTCGCAGTTCGGGCAGATGAGATCGGATGCCATGTCAGTAGTCGTCGATGTCGGTGGCGACCGAGCAGACGTACTCGCCGCTGGCGACCTGAGGCAGCCGTCGGGTCCGCCAGAGGATGCCGTTGCTGTCGGCGGTCACCTCGGCCTTCCGTTCGCCGAAGGGGGTCGTCAGTTCGAACAGCAGGTCGCCGCGGCGGACGCGCTCACCGAGGTCCCGCTCGAAGGAGATCAGGCCGCCGCCGGGTGCGCCGTACTGTTCGAACCCGTTGGCCCGTGTCTGGGTCTCGACGGTCGTCTCCCCCTCGAGGAAGTCGTAGTAGGTGAGGACGTTGAACACGCCCTCGACGCCCTTGCGGATGCTCTCCTCGTCCCAGCCGACGGTGCCGCCGAGTTCTGGATCGACGGTCGGGATTCCCTCGTCCGGGGCGGCGCGGGCCAGTTGGCCGTCGGGCCCCTTCTGGTCGAGGATGTAGCCACAACCGAAGACCTTCGCGAGTTTGAGACAGTCGTCGTGAAGGCGGTGGCGCTTCCCGCAGCGGACCCGGACCTCGTCGATCATCCGACTGGTCGAGCCCTGGTGGAGGTCGAGGATCAGATCGGCCCGAGTCGCGATCTCGAACGTCGCCGCCGCGATCCGTTCGCTCGAGGTGCCGGCCTCGTTGCCGGGGTAGGCGCGATTCATCTTCGTGTCGTCGATCGGATTCCGGTGTTCGGCGACCTGAAACGCGTGGTAGTTGACGATCCCGACGATCAGGATCGTCCCAGTGATTTCGGCGGGATCGAGCTGCGGGACGACGCGCTGAATGACGCCGACACCGTTGAGTTCGTCGCCGTCGCTTGCCGCCTGCAGATAGAGCGTCTTTCCCGCACGGGCGCCGTTGATCACGGCGACCGGTAACCCGAACGAGCTTCCGTCCCGGGTTTCGCCGACCTCGAGACGGCCCGTGTCCATCTCGCCGGGGGCCGCACTCGCCGTTCCGAGCGTCGTCGTCATGTCCCTGTGGACGGACCCGTTCGCCTTTATTGGTTCGGTGTTCGCCAGCGAGCGGGCAGTTCCGACGGTATCGCTTCGACGTTGCGCCCCGTCAACTGCAGAAAACAACGGCCCCTCAGCGGTGGAAAACAACGAAGTCGCTCGGACGCTCACGTCAGACTATGAGTCTCGAGCAGGACACTCCCGAGACCGAAACGGCCGATCCGCTGGATGCTTACCGGCAGTTCTTCGCGCTCGAGCGCGACGTGCTGGTCCTCTCGGCGGCGATGTTCGCGTTCAGCCTCGGCTTTCAGATGACCAGCCGGTACATGGCCGAGTACATGTACGCGCTGGGGGCGTCGGCGTTCGTCGTCGGCCTCTTCGGGACGGTCGGGAACGTCATCAGCGCCGTCTACCCCTATCCGGGCGGGGCGATTTCCGATCGCATCGGCTCGCGGTACGCGCTGACCGCCTTCGGGCTGTGTTCGACGATCGGCTTCGGAATCTGGTTGGCCGCTCCCCTGTTCGCCGACGTTTCCGTCGGCTCCACGTCGCTCGCGGTCATTACGATCTTCGTCGGCCTGTTCTTCTCGCAGGCCTGGAAGTCGTTCGGGCTTGGCGCGACGTTCGCGATCGTCAAGCAGGCGGTCCCGCCCTCCCAGCTCGCCGCCGGTTTCGCGAGCACCGAGACGTTCCGTCGTACCGCCTTTCTCGTCGGCCCGCTGCTCGCCGCCGCGCTGTTCTACCCGTTCGGCTCGAGCGACGCCGACGTCCGGGTCGCCTTCCAGCTGATCTTGCTCGTCGCCGTGATCTTCGGAATCGTCGGGACGATCGTCCAGCACGTCCTCTACGAGGCCGAGGAGGACAGCGTCGGCAAGGAGTTCGCGGGCCTCTCGCAGGTCGTCGCCGATTTGCGGGCGATGCCCGACGAACTCCGGCCGCTGCTGGTCGGCGACACCCTCGTCCGCTTCGCCAACGGGATGGTTTACGTCTTCTTCGTCATCGTCGTCACCCGGTTTCTCGAGGTCGGGCTTACCCTCTCACTGCCCGCGGTAGGCACCCTCGAGCTCTCGCCCCAGTCGTACTTCGGCGTCCTGCTCGGGATCGAGATGCTCGTGGCCCTGCTGACGATGATCCCGGTCGCGAAAGCCGCCGAGCGAATCGGGCTAAAGCCGGTCGTCGCGCTGGGCTTTTTCGTCTACGCGATCTTCCCGATCCTGCTGATCAACGCACCCCGTGAGAGCGCGGGTGCCCTCACGCTCGCCGTGCTCTTCGCCTTCTCCGGGCTGCGATTTGCGGGCCTCCCCGCGCACAAGGCGCTGATCGTCGGGCCAGCCGAGCAGGGTACAGGAGGTCGCGTCACGGGCACCTACTACCTCCTCCGGAACCTGATCGTCATCCCCAGCGCCGCGCTGGGCGGCCTGCTCTGGGGCGGGTTCTCGAACCCGCTCTCCGGCCGGGAGCTGTTCGCCGGCTCGCCGACGCTCGCCTTCTCCATCGCGACCGTCGTCGGACTGATCGGCACCGCCTACTTCCTGCTGTTCGGCGAGGAGTTCGAGGCCTACGCCTAATCGGCCCGGCGCCGTCGAACCGCTCGAGACGCTCGAGGCGCGCCGGAGCGCGGGACGCCCGCGGACATCAGAGCAGCAGATCGTAATAGTACGGACTCACGAAGCCCTCGATCGCCGCCGCGACCGCCAGCAGGACGCCGACGCCGACCAGCACCCAGAACGCCCGCTCGAGCGCGTCGGCGAGGTCCGTTCGGCTCGCGTTCCCGCGGAAGGTTCGCCAGCCGATCAGCCCGAGCCGGATCCCCAGCGC
>NZ_RQWN01000001.1:300000-388828 GCF_003977755.1 Haloterrigena salifodinae | reverse complement strand
CCCCCCCCCCCCCTCGAGCGCCAACGGGTGGCTACCACACTACCCCAAATAAGCGTTCTCCCCGTTCACGGGCGCGTACAAGAACGAATCCAACAATGGATCTAAGCAAATACAGAAACAAGCTGGTCGGCAGCGAAGAAGAGCGAGCAGTATCGCCCGTTATCGGTGTTATCCTGATGGTCGCGATTACCGTCATTCTGGCGGCCGTGATCGCAGCATTCGTGCTCGATATGGGAGACAGTATGGGAAGCGGACCGACGAATGCCGCTGTGAGTGCTGATGTCAGCGACTCTGAGAACACCACGACGCTTACCGTTGATGAGATGGGAGACGCAGAGCACTTCGAACTGCGTGGGTTTGACGAAGATAATATCGACAGCGGTGTTAACGAATCCCCTCACCGTTTCGAGGATAATTTGACTGCTACTGGGGATTCTGTCACCCTCAAGCTCAACGAATCTCGAGACGCAGGATCCGCTAATATCGTTGCTGTCAACGGCGACTCTGAGAGCGTCATCGGCGACTTCGAGTGGGAAGCGGGCAACTAAGATAACAATATCTCCTAAATATGGACCTTAGCAAATACAGAGCCAAGCTGGTTGGCAACGAAGAAGAGCGAGCAGTATCGCCCGTTATCGGTGTTATCCTGATGGTCGCAATTACCGTCATCTTGGCGGCTGTGATTGCGGCGTTCGTGCTCGACATGGGTGACAGCATGGGAAGCGGACCGACAAATGCTGCAGTGAGTTCAGATGTTAGTAACTCCGATGAAACGGTGACACTTACTGTTGATGAGATAGGTGACGCGGAAAAATTCGAAATCAGAGGAGAAGGTGCTGATGCGGTCGGTAATCTTAGTGACAGTGATTTAGAATCTACTGGAGACTCAGTTACTCTGGATATCACTAATGGCTCTAAGAGTGGTTACAACGAAAGTTCCGCGAATATTGTAGCTATCAGCGGCGACTCCGAGAGTACTGTCAGTAGTTTCGAGTGGAACTTCAACTGAGAATATTCATTAATTCAGTTTTCTTTTTATTCTCTTTTGATTCCGCAGCTGTGATAGTCGGACAGTATCGCTTGAGTTATTAGCCATCGTTCAACTTGCTCGTTGCTTGAGCGACCGACAGACATTTTTATTAGTTTTTGATGGGCCGAATAGGCCATGGTATTCGCTTCTTAGTTTTGTATCGTCGATCCAGTGGGGCAATTATTAACTACCGGCTTTCTACTGCTTCAGGAGCGTAAATGACGAATATTAGATATATAGTGGCTCCTCGTTACTACGGCCACTCCGCTCTCTTGCTTGCTTCGTCGAAAATGTGGGACCACCGAGAATTGAACAGTTGCAAGACAGTCTGACTCGCTCGCGCTCGTCAGCTGCGACTTGCGTGCTCAATTCTCGGCTCTTTCGAGAGTTCTGCCGCTCACGAACTTGTTTGCAGCAGAATATGGGACCGCCGAGAATTGAACTCGGGTCCTACGGACCCCATCCGCAGAGGATACCACTACCCCACGGTCCCGCATGTAGACCCAAGCCCGTCTGCCGTTTAAGGGTGTCGTTTCGAACCAAGCATGTCATAAAGTTACGTGGCCCCGCTCGAGTCAGACCAGCACGCGCTCGAGGTCGACCGTCACGTCGCGACTCGCATCGTCGACGAACTCGCCGAGACACACCGCGGCTCCGTTGGGGGTGTAGCAGGCCACCAGATCGCCGGCCTGCGCATCGTCGTCGGCCTCGATCACGCCGGGGTCGTACACCGGCGCGCCGTTGGCGACCTCCCGGGCCGCACTCGGAGCGATCACCACGCCGGGGAGCTCCTCGAGGATCCGTTCGGCGGGGTCGACCACGTCGAACACAGCCTCGGGGTCGTCGTCCTCGCGCCAGTACGCTAACGCGTCGAGGAAGTCGTGGGCCGAGTGCAGGTCCCGGTCGTCGAACGGCGAGGTCGCCGTCCGGCGCAGGTGGCCCATGTGGCCGCCGGTACCGAGCGCTAGCCCCAGGTCGTGACAGAGCTTCCGGACGTAGGTCCCGCTCTCACACCGGATGCGCAACAGGAGCCGGCGCTCGTCGGTCTCGAGGACCTCGAGGTCGTAAATCTCGCGCACGCGCAGGCGCCGGGCGACCGCACTCTTGCGCGGGGGCTTCTGGTAGATCGGCCCCTCGAACTCGGCGACGACCGATTCGGCGTCGGCCGGCACCGGCGCGTGACACTCGAGGACGGCGACGTACTCCTTGGAGCCCTCGAGGAAGACCTGTGCCAGCCGGGTCGCCTCGCCGAGCATGATCGGGAGACAGCCGGTGACCTTGGGATCGAGCGTCCCGGCGTGGGCCGCCTGTTCGATCGTCGCGTCGGGGGCCTGGTCGGCCAGCGTTTCGTCGACCGCATCGCGCAACCAGCCGCTGACCTGGTGTGAGGACGGCCCCGGCGGCTTGTCTAAATTGACGACGCCGAACGTGAGCAGTTCCGCGGGCGTGCGATCGTCGGGCGGACCGCGGAGGCGAGAGCGATCGGCCATCGATTAGAACTCGTCGTCGATCTCGACGTAGGCCTGCCCCTCGTCCGCGTCGGCCTCGTACACCTCGACGGCGGTGACGAGCATGTCTAAAACGGCGTCAGGCCCCCAGCGGGCCGTGTTCACCGAGAGATCGTAGATCGTCAGATCGCGGATGTCGATCCCGTAGTACTCTTGGTAGCGTTTGGCCTCGCTGGCTTCCCGCGCCTTCGTCTCCTCGGTCGCCCGTTCGGGGTCTTTCTCCTCGCGTTCGGCGATCCGCTCACCGCGAACCCGGGCCGGGGCGTCCAGCCAGAACCGGAAGTCCGCCTGCTCGCCGGCCAGCCAGCCCGCCAGCCGGGACTCGAGGACGAGACCGTCGCGTTCGACGGCGATCTCGTAGAGCCGACGGTCGAGGTCGCGGTCGATCTGGTCGTTCTCCTCGGCGAGCTTGTTGAACTCGAGGGGCGTATAGTCGCGTTCCTCGGCGAGCTCGCGGAAGATGTCGCCGCCGCTGACGTGCTCGAGGTCAAATCTGTCGGCGAGTAACTCCGCCGTCGTACTCTTGCCGCTTCCCGGTGGACCGGAGACGGTCAGTAACATATTCCATCTGCGCGGGGCCGAGTAAAATGGGTTTTGAATCGTTCGACGGCCCGATGCGGCGAACGCGTCCCGGTGTGCGTCGGGTCGGGAATAGGACCGAAAACGGAGTCAAATCGCTCGCTCGAGACGACGGCCCGATCGGCTTCAGGGTCGGGTCAGGCGCTCGAGGGGGACATATCGATGTTCAGCGCCTTGCGCAACAGCTGGGAGAAGCTCATCGAGCAGAGGAAGTACCAGACGATCCAGCCTGCCATCGGCCCGACTGCTCGCGAACTCCACTCCGTTGTCCCGACCAACGGCATGATGATCGTCGCTTCTGCCTCATCAAGGCCGACGATCTGGACCTTCCAGCGCATCCAGAGGAACAGCGGGATGGTCAACAGCATAATCCAGACCATCGGTCGGATTTGCTGTTTGAACATCCCGAGGTTCTGGGCCATGGCCTCCATCTGCTCCTCACGGACCTCCTCGAGTTCGTCATCGAGGCGCTCGATCTCGGCCTCGCTGGCGCCGCGCTCCTCGGCTTGCTCTTTGCGCTCGCGGACGTCCTTCTGTTTTTCCTGCATGGCCTGCATGCGCTCCTGATACTTGCCCATGACTTCGGGGTTTATCAGGTTGGCCTGCAGTAGCGTCGAGTACAACCCTGTCAGTAGGGCGATCGAAAGGATTACGGCGTAAAACGGCAGCGCTGCGTCCAGCGGGCCGAGTACGATATTGATCGTACTGCCGACGGTCTGCTGGACGGAATCGATCCAGTATCCGAACATCAACAGCAGCGAGCCCATCCCGGCCAGTTTGTCCCATTGTGACCAGCTCGACTCTTCGTCGTCGATTTCGACGTCGGCGGCGGCGCTTCCGCCGTCGCCGTCACCGCCACCGTCGCCGTCGAGAGCCCTGTCGTACGCCTCTCGGTCGGCGATCTCGAATCCTTCGTCGCCGTCGACCAGTACTCCTTTCTCGATCAACCGGCCCCATTGACCGCTCGTCAAGTCGTCGTTGACGTCGGCCCAGTGGACCTCGCCCCCGTTCCGGTCGGCTGCCTCGCGGATGGCCTCGAGGGCCGCCGTCATGGAGGAGTCCTCCCGGACGAGGTCGTTGATTTTCTCCGCTGTACGCGTCATCTGCTTTGGACTAGGTCCCGTTCGGTATACAAGTGTTTATCTTCGGTGGGCCGATCGGATCCGTCACTTCCGCTGGCAGAACGCAAGACTGTCGTCGAGCGAATGCGTCGACTGCGGTACGATAGCTACTATCGTCTGATCGTAATCGCGTAAAAACAGTACTACAGAAATCAATATAAACTATTTTGAAATGTGTGTTCGATCGATTGTATTATGTAGGTGATAGTCCACTGAACGGACATGAGTGCGCCGCGTGGGGCCGGGACGACAACAGCGACGGAACGGGGCCAGTCGACGTTGATTGGAGTCGTGTTGTTGATTGGGATGGTCGCAGCCGGCAGCCTCGGGATCTTTCTAATCGCCGGTGACGCAATCACCGGTGCGGAACAACAGTCCGAGCAGGAACGAATCGAACAGGCGTTCGTCGAGTTGAGCAACAGCATCTCGTCATCGGCGGGGTCCGGAGACGTCTCGCAGTCGATGGAATTACACGCCGGCGATCAGGGGGCGATCGCCCACCACGACTCGGCGACGTACAAAATTTGGACGCAAAGCTACAACGGGACGAACAGTAACGTGGTCGCGGACGGTTCGATCGGGACGATCGAGTACGAGGACGCCGACGGGACGAAGATCGCGTACGAGGGCGGCGCCGTCTTCCGCGAAACGGGGCGACAAACGCGGGTCCTCTCGTCTCCCCCGATCGATTACAATCACGAGACGAGCACGCTGTCGTTCCCCGTCTTCGGACTCACCGAAGACAAAACGATCGACTCCGGCGATATTTCGATCAAGCAGACCGGCGTGGATCGCGAACCGACCAACTACATCCAGAACGATCACGTGTTCGTCGAAATCCAGAGCAAGTACTGTCGCGGGTGGCAACAGTACTTTACGGAGCAAGCGGGCGATACGACCCTTCAGGAGTCGTGTTACGGCGGCGAGAACGAAGATGGGACGGTGAAAGTGAGACTCGGCTACGACGACATTGCGAACGCGTTCTCCTCAGGCGTGGCAGTTCCCTCCGAAGACAATATCGATGACAAGAAAGACACGTTCGACGATATCTCGGCTGGCAAGCAGTATCAGCCGATGGACGGAACGATACTGCAACTCACGGACAATTTCGAAAACGGGTCGGCCGAACGGATTGACGATACCGGGACGTATTCCGCCGGGAACTACTACGCGGACGAACTGACCAATCCCGATCTCGATTTCGACCTCTCCGACGGCGATGCGATTCTCGCCGTGGATGGGGACGTTCGAATCGATAGCGGTGGAATCTCCGTCACCAACTGTAGAGGCGGGGAGGGACAGCTGAAGATCTACGTCGAAGGCGATTTCTCCATGAGTAAGGGGGCGGTCGAACCGAGCTGTGGCGGTGCGGGCGACGTCGAAACGATACAGGTCTACGGGATGTCCACGACGGGGATCAATTTCCACTCGAATCCGACCTTCAACGGGCTGATCTACGCGGCGAGCGACAAAGACCCCGCGGACGACGGGTTCGACGGATGGCCGGTTGAAGGGACGAGTCACAGGGACGATAATTATCAGGTGAACTTCCAGGGGGCAAACGAATTCAAGGGGGCTCTCGTCGTGAATTCGATAAACGTCGACAGTAAGCTCAAGGGCGTCGACGACGTTACACCCGACGACGACGCAGTGATCGAACCGATCCCGGACGGGTACGCGCCCGTCCCGCAGCTCACCTATCTCAACCTCGCCGAATACCGGATCGAAATCAAAAACAACTGACCGGCTACGCCGCGTCTTCGATCGTCGCCTTCACATCCGCCCAGACCTCGTCTGGCGCTCGCTCGCCGTCGACGCGCTCGAGGTCGCCCTGCTCTTCGTAGTGTTCGATGACCGGTTCCGTGTTCTCGTGGTAGACCTCGAGGCGGTCGCGGACGGTTTCCTCGGTATCGTCGTCGCGCTGGATCAACTCACCGCCGCACTCGTCGCAGACGCCCTCCTCTTCGGGCTGGTCGTACTCGACGTGATAGTTGGTGCCACACTCCGAACAGACGCGGCGACCGGTGAGTCGGTCGACCAGTTCCTCCTCGCCGACGTCGAGCATGAGCGCGAGGTCGAGGTCGGTCATGTCCTCGAGTTCCTCGGCCTGCTCTAGGTTCCGCGGGTAGCCGTCGAGGACGAAGCCGTCGGCCTGGGAGAGGGCCTCCTCGACGATGGCGTTGACGACCGCGTCGGGGACGAGTTCGCCCCGATCCATGTACTCCCGCGGGGTGTCGTACTCCGTGTCCATGTCGGAGATGTCCATGTCCTTGTTCCCGCGGAGGGCGTCGCCGGTAGTGATGTGGTCGACGTCGAACTCCTCGGTGATTTTGGCGCTTTGGGTCCCCTTGCCTGCCCCGGGCGCACCCAGGATCAGAATTCGTGGCTGTGCCATATCCACCCGTTCGCCGGCGTCGCATAAAGGCTTAAAGAAACGACCACGTCCGTTCCGGTATGACTCGTTTCGACGCAGCCGAGGCGACCGACCGACGAAAACTGTACGTCGATGCCATCACCGCCCACCGCGAGCGCGGACGCGGTTTCCTGACCCTCGAAGCTGACACGACCGACCTCGAAGGCGACGGCGACGATGCCGAGTCCCCCGACTCGAAGCTCGGCGTTCCCTGGATCCAGTTCGCAGACGGCACGATCAACGTCGACTGTACCGACGACGAACTCGACACACTCAAATCCGTTCTCGGGGAGTTTCCGGCGTTCAAGATCGACGAGATCAATCGGCCGGAGGATGCCGAGGGTGCCAACGTTCGGGTGAGCGCGAAGGCCGATCCGAACCGGATCGCCCAGTGTCTCGACGCGATCTTCCAGCGGGTGTACGAACTCCCCGAAGACGTGCGGGTCTGGGTGGTCGACCTCTAGTCTCTGACTCGGCGCGTTCCGTCTCGCCCGTCAGTCGGCGCAATCGCTAGTCGATCGTCAGCTCACCGTCATCGGATCGATCCTCGCCTTCCTCCCACTCGAGTTCGAACTCGAGTCCGAGTTCGCCCGGACCCTCGGGCGCCGAACTCGAGGTCTCGCGTTCGGCCTTAATCTCGAAGGTGGGTCGTGACGGCGGCGTCATCGTCACTGACTCCCCGCCGGCCTCGAGGCTGACCGGGTCGCCGTGCTCGAGGCTGTCGGCAACCGTACGAAGGTAGTCAGCGATCTCGGTCCGATCCATCCGCCGTTCGAACTCGAAGAGGATGTCTTCCGGCATAGGCCTCCTACGGTTCGAACGGTATAGAGTATTCCGCACGGACGGGGCGCGCGTGCGCGAATCGGCCGTCGATCGATGCCGATGAATCGACCGTTCCCCGACAGCGGGATTCGTCACGGCGGGCCGCGATGACTGATGGCCGAACACGTTCGCTCTCGGGCGGAAAATCGGCCGATAAGCTGTCCGTGCAAGAACACGATTTCGACGAACAACGACAGAAAAAAGACCCTCGACTCTAACCGAATGTTGAGGGACTGAGAGGTGATGGCACGATGCAGCGTAGACGAGACGGTCGGAGTCACCGGACGGACGACCGGTGAGCGGCGACTATCAGGCCGTTTCCAAATAGATAAGTGCTCCCGGCCATCATCCTCCGACATATAAGCGGTCTTCAAACGAGGTGAACACAATTTACAGCGCACTAACGACCCCGATGCCGTTGCAGCAGACACGCGTCGACGTGTTCGAGGAGATCTTCCTGGTGTTTCTCGGACTCGGGACGCTCGTCGGTGTCGTCGTAGTTTCGTATGTCTTGTACAACGCGTACAAGTATCGGGACGACGGCGAGCCGAAAGACGACGAGTCGCTGCCGACGCTCGGGGAACTACCGACAGGTGGAAAGGGTGGAAAGAAGCTGTTCCTATCGTTCGGGATCAGCGCCGTTATCGTCATTTCGCTGGTGATCTGGACGTACGGGATGCTCCTGTACGTCGAGGATCCCCAGGACGAGTTCGACGAGGAGCCGGCCGAGATCGAGGTCACTGGCGACGGGTTCGCCTGGTACTTCGAGTACGCGAACGGCGTCGAAGAGATCGGTACTATGCGTGTTCCTGCCGACAAGCCGATCGCGATCCAGACGACGTCGGGCGACGTCTGGCACACGTTCGGCATACCCGACTTACGGGTGAAATCCGACGCAATTCCGGGCGAGTACGACGAGACGTGGTTCATGGCCGAGGAAACCGGTGAACACGAGATCAAGTGTTTCGAACTCTGTGGAAAGGGACACACGGCGATGACCGGTACCGTTCAGGTCATGGAAGAAGAGGCGTTCAACGAGTGGCTCAACAGTCAATTGACACTCGAGGTCGAGGTCGTCGACCAGAACGAGACGCCGGTCACCGAGGGCTACGAGATGACCCTCGAGCACACCGAGAACGACCAGTACGAGGAGGACCTCGTGCACACGTACACCGCCGAAGACTTCGACGAGAACGGGACGATCAGTCTCGATCACGAGGACCTCCAGCAGGGCGGTGAATACAACGTGACGATCACGTTCGAGGACGGCCAGTACGAGACGATCGAGAAGACCATCAACATCGACGGTCCCTCGAGCGAGACCTTCACCGCCGGAAGCGCCAACGAATCAGATAATGGGAACGGAACCAACGAGAGCGGCCATGGAGGTGACGGCGAATGAGTGACCTACCACCGATGACGTCGGTCAAGCGATGGCTGGTCACAACCAACCACAAGGACGTCGGGATCCTCTACATCGCGACGGCCCTGTTCTTCCTCATGCTCGGAGGGGTGCTCGCGCTGCTCTTCCGTGCACACCTGTGGGTGCCCGGCGGAACGGGGCTGCTCGAAACGATCGAGTTCAATCAGGCCGTCACGGCCCACGGGCTGTTGATGGTCTTCTGGTTCCTTTCGCCGATCGCGTCCGGCTTCGCGAACTACTTCGTCCCGCTGCAGATCGGCGCGAAGGATCTAGCGTTCCCGCGGCTGAACGCCCTGAGTTACTGGTTCTACCTGTTCTCGGGCGTTCTGATGGGCATCTCCTTCTTCCAGGGGACGACCTTCGCCGGCGGCTGGACGATGTACGCGCCACTGAACGTACCGTCGTTCAACACGGTACTGGAGGCGACGGCCGGCGGGAACGCGACGGTGCTCGCGCTCCTGCTGTTCATCATCTCAATCACGATCGGGACGGTGAACTTCCTCACGACGATCCACCGTTCGCGCGCTGAAGGCCTCGGCTTGTGGAACATGCCGATGTTCACCTGGTCGTGGCTGCTGACGGCCTGGATGATGCTGTTCGCGTTCGCGGCGCTGCTGGCCGCGCTCCTGTTGCTCTCGGTCGACCGGATCATGCTCACGCAGTACTTCTCGACCGATCAGGGTTCGAGTCTGCTGTGGGCGCACCTGTTCTGGTTCTTCGGGCATCCGGAGGTGTACATCGTCTTCTTCCCGGCGTTGGGAATCATGTTCGAGACGTTCCAGACCTTTACGGGACGACGACTCGTCGGCCGCAAGTGGGTCATCATCGCGATGGTCCTGGTCGCGGTCCAGTCGTTCCTCGTCTGGATGCACCACATGTTCCTGTCGGCGATCAACCTCGAGATCAAGACGCTGTTCATGGCGACGACCATCGGGATCTCGCTGCCGTTCGACCTGATGGTCTTCGCGCTAATCTACACGATGGTCAAGGGACGCGTGCGGTTTACCACGCCGTTCCTGTTCAGCCTCGGGGCGCTCGTCCTGTTCATCCTCGGCGGCATCACCGGGGTCTTCCTCGGCGCCGTCGTGCTGGACTACGAGTTCCGCGGCACCTACTGGGTCGTCGCGCACTTCCACTACGTGATGGTCTCGGGGGTGACCGCGCTAGTCGCCGGGATCTACTACTGGTGGCCGAAGATAACTGGGAAGATGTACTCCGAGACCCTCGGAAAGCTCAACTTCGCGGTTTACTTCGTCGGCTTCAACCTGCTGTACTTCCCGCTGTTCCTCGCCTGGGAGACGCCGCGGCGCATCTTCCACTACAGCGAGAGCGCACAGATCTACCATCAGGCGTCGACCGTCGGCGCGTTCGTCTTCGGCGCGTCGTTCCTGATCATGTTCTTCACGCTCGGGAAGAGCCTACTCACGGGTCCCGACGCACCCGATAACCCCTGGGAGTACTCCCGGACCGCCGAGTGGGCGATCCCCTCGCCGCCGCCGCTGGAGAATTGGGCCGACCGACCCAGCTACGCCAGCGGTCGCCTCGAGTTCGTCGACGATGCGGCGGCTGCGACCGACGGCGGCGTCGCGACCGGACACGGTGAGGCGACGGCCGTGGACACGACCCATGAGGAACACGCCGACCACGCCAGTATCTGGCCCTTCGGTATCGGGATCGGCACGTTCGTCCTCTTCCTCGGCCTGTCCGGAATGACGCCGTATGTCCACAAGTTCATTCAGGGTACCGAACACCCGCCGGAACACCTCGCCAGCGCCGCGGCCGAGCCGAGCATCACGTATCCGATTCTGTTGCTTCTCGGCGTCGGAATCCTTGGTGTCACGCTGTTCAAGTTCGGCGTCGAGGAGTTCAACGTTCCCGAGATGGCGGTTGCCGAACGCTGGCCGTTCGGCGGCGTCGGCAACACGAAGCTCGGCGTCTGGGTCTTCCTGGCCTCTGACGTTGTCGTCTTCGGCGGCGCGATCGGAGCGTACGTCTTCATGCGCCTCCACAGCGGCTGGAGCAACTGGCACCTCGACACGATCACCATGGCGGGGCTGTTCAACACCTACGTCCTGCTCACCTCGAGCTTCACGGTGATCCTGGCGCTGGCCTTCGCCGAACGGAAGAACAAGAAGGCCATGCTCGGCTCGATGGTCGCGACGGTCCTGTTGGCGTTCGTCTTCATGGGCGTCAAGGCCTTCGAGTACAGCAGCAAGTTCGCCGACGGGCACTACTGGTTCAGCGGGATCGATTACTCGATCTACTTCGTCACGACCGGGCTCCACGCACTCCACGTGATCCTCGGCGTGCTCGTCGCGCTGTTCATGATCTACCGGATCATCACCGTCGACGCCTATCTGGAAGACCACCGACCGGTGGAGTTCTTCGGGCTCTACTGGCACTTCGTCGACATCGTCTGGGTCTTCCTCTTCCCGCTGTTCTACCTGATGTAGCGGCCCTGCGGCCCGCTACACGATTCGGTTGATTTTTTCGCGGCGTTCGATCGGCTGCCACCATCGCGAGTCACGACCGTCTCGTCCATGTTCAGTGGCTCGTCATCGTCGACCGTCTCGTCTCCGTTCGACGGCGGCCGGTGAGAAGCGGACGTTCGAGATACCGGCCGACGTAGTATGACTCGAGCAAGTGTGATTACGACGCCACGATTCTCACCGCTGACGGACGTCAGCCGAGAGCGAACGGCGCGATCACGGATCGTCGCGAGGGAACGAGAACCCAGTGCGGAGGACCCAGAGGTACACCGTGACGGTGACTATCACCACACCACCGAGGAGTGCAACGAGATTCGACGGCGTCCCGTCGGTGTGCGTCTCCGCGGATTCTCCGGCGGTCGTTCTGACGGGGCGTCGATCGCTCGCGACGAGCGCGTCCGCCGCCGCCTCGGCGTGACGATCCCGTGACCGTAGCGGATCTCTGTCTCCGATTGTGTCTGTGCCGTCTCGAGTATCTAGGACGTCCGACCGCCGCGACGACGACGGCGCCGCTGTCCCTGGCGTTTCAAACCGGATTGATCAGCGCGTCGTGTCTGCCGTTCGCTCCGAGGCTCATACTGATCACGTCGGCCTCGGACGCGAGCGCCCACTCCATGCCGGCGACGATCTGTGCGAACGAGCCGCTGGTCTCGCGCAGGACGAGCCCGTGGAGCAGCTCCGCCTCCGGGGCGACGCCGATTCGAGCGCCGCTCGCGGTTCCGCCGGCGATGGTGCCGCTGACGTACGTGCCGTGCGTTCCGGAATCGTAGGGCGTCGACCCTTCGATGCGGTTCCCGTCGGCGTCGAACTTGGTCCAGCCGTCCGGGTACGTCGGATCCGACGGATCGTCGGTGTAGAGTTCGAGGTCCGGGTGCGTCGCGTCGATTCCGGTATCGAGGACGGCGACGCGGACGCCCGCGCCCCGGGTCCCGTACTCGTCCCAGACGGCGGGCGCGTTCAGTAACTCGAGTCCGGCGGTGGGTCGCGGATCGGTAGCGGTGGCGTCGGCGGGTGTCGGTGTGGGTTCCTCGCCGGTCGTCGACCCGAAGGCGGTCGAATTCGACGACGGCTGCTCGGGGATGGAAACCTCGAAGTTCTCGTGAACCGCCTCGACCGCGGAGAACCGAGCGAACGTCTCGAGGTCGACTCGCTCAGTGTCGACGGTGAGCAACACGGCGTTGGCCACTCAGAACCCGGTCTCGACGCTGATGCCCGCGGTTCGGTCAGCGTAGTCGAGCAGCGGTTCCTGGCTCTCCTCGGCGTGCTCCGCGAGGTACTCGTCGGCGTCGTCAGCCGGGATCGCGTCGGGAACCGTCGGCTCCTCGAGTTGGACCACGACCTCGACCGTGCCGTCGGCAGACTCAAGCGAGTCGCCGATTCTGATCGACTCGTTGTCGGTCGTCTCGTCGTCGGCGTGCCCATCGGCCAGCGACGCGTCGAAGTCGCCGGCGGCGAGAGCGCCACCACCGGCGAGGATCGGTACCGAAAGCGCCGTCGACAGCATTAGACAGATGAGAACGACGGACCACAGCCGATTGGAGCCCGGACTTGAGTCCAGGAGGGAAGGCGCTATGATGCCCTCAGAAGCAGCCGTCGAATAACAATGTTCTGGAGGTCAGACTGTCTTCAAAACGGAACGGTCGGCGAGCGACGCCGCGAGTCAGCGTTCGAAGCGGTCAGCCGGCCCAGACGAGCGCGTAGATAAAGGTAAA
The DNA here is from genome assembly GCF_003977755.1 of Haloterrigena salifodinae. Lineage (NCBI taxonomy): Archaea > Methanobacteriati > Methanobacteriota > Halobacteria > Halobacteriales > Natrialbaceae > Haloterrigena > Haloterrigena salifodinae. The sequence goes on along the minus strand of NZ_RQWN01000001.1, from coordinate 375,731 downwards.
CAGAAAGTACGTGAGAAACACGGAGACGGCCGCCTTGACGTGGAAGGTGAAGAGTTCGTACTCTTCGTCGTCACGGACGTCCTCGACGGCCGCCCGCTCCTCGTCGCTCAGTTCGTCGGGGTGGGCGACGTCGAGATGGTACGTCGCGTACCGCTGGGTGCGAAACGGTCGCCCGCAGTAGGGACATGTCGTTTCGGGCTCCTCGCCGGCCGGAACGTCGTACTCGTACTCCGTCACCGGTTCGGGGTGCAGATCGACGTCGGTGAGTTGCCCGGCGGTCATGCGTTGGCCTCGCGTTGGGAGCACGCGAAGAAGTGTCTACCGGTGTTCGATAGGATGTGAAGTAAGGCTTGTAGGACGCGCCGGAGACGATATCGGCTTAGCTCGGTACGTACGCGGCTTCCGCGCCGGGGACCGAGACCAGATATAGGCTGATCATCGTAAAGAAGATCATAACGATGATGAAGGGGTACTGGCTCCGGATCGCCTGCAGTTTGCCGGGGAACAGGTCGAACGAGACAGTGTGGGAAAGCCAGACCGCGAGGATGTGACCGATCAGGATCCCGGCGATTTCGACGTAGCCGAACCACGACGTCAGAGCGTACTTTGTCGGGTTCTCTGGCGGGTTCAGCGGCGCGGCGACGGTGTCGATCAGCGACGGCCACAGCGAGATCGAGAAGCCAGCGTAGTGGGCGAAGTGATAGCCCGCGGCGATCGCGAGCAGCGGAGCCGCGAATCGGAGTCCGAGGTATCGCCGCGAGAGGTACGTCTCGGCGCGCTCTCGGGTGCGTTCCGCGGCGATCCAGTAGACCGCCCAGAAGACGCCGAACCCGGCCAGCAACAACACGAGATAGACGAGCCGCGGCGGGAAGCCGACCCCGACCAGCGCCTCGACGGTCCGGGCGCCGGGCGCGGTCACGACGAAGCCGCTGTAGGTCAACTCCCAGACCAACGCGAGCACGAACGCGACCAGCGAGACGTCTGTCACCACGTCGTCCTCGCCCAGCCTCGCACCCGGATATCGCAACTCGAGTCCCTCCTCGGTCCGCTGGATGGGTGCGACGGCGCCGTAGAGCCGGAACCAGACCGAGAGCGGGTCGCCCTTCCGGAACCACGTCTCGGGGGTAAAGGCGACCGCCCCGCCGATCGTGAACGCCGAGTAGGCGACTACGACGGCCACGAGCGCGCGCGGCGAGCTACTCAGGGGCGCGACCAACTCGAGCCAGACGAGCGCGAGCAGGCCGCCGACGGCGGGCCAGGAGCCGAGCCGGTTCGGGTAGGTCGCGTAGCCGTTGGGAAGCGCGGTCGCGATTCGCCGCCACGGGTTGAGCGCGGGCCACGGGTTGCCGACGACGTACGTCCCGAGGGTCAACAGCGCGCGGCCGCCGACGAACGTCAACAATACGGCCGCGCTGAAACTGCCGTTCGGCGGCCCGAAGAGTCCGACGACGATGACAAACGCGAGCGCTCCGATGCCGATCGTTCCCAGCAGCAACGACCCGGCTGTTCGGAGCCGCTCGAGCGGCAGGGAGAGCGTATCGTCGTGGTACCGACCGATGGTCCGTCGGTCGGTCACGAGCATCGTCAGTACCGCCGACGCGCCGATGACGCCGCCGCCGGTCGCGAGGTACAGCCACGTCGGCACCGACGTATCTCCCCGGCTGCCTCCGAGTCCCGCCGCGACGTTACTCGCCGCGACGACGCCGGCGCCGGCGCCGACGGCCAGTACTGCGAGCGCACAGGCGATCCCGACTCGGCGGGCGAACACCGAACGTTCACTCATTAGTAAACGGTTGGACTGCGCTCCCATCTACGTGTCGTTTCCCTCAAGCGCCAGCCGTGAGATCGCGCCGAAAAGGCACCGGGACTCGCCGACGTCGATCGTTTGAGGAAGGTATAAGTGGCCGTCATCCGCATTGTACACCAATGGCTGATATTCGGACGTACACCCTCATATACATCGCACTGGTGGCGCTGGCGACGGGGAAGTTCGTCTTCTTCCACCTCGAGGCGTTCAGCTACCAGATGGCGTTAATCGGAACGATCATCCTGGCGATCATCAAGGTCGGGTTGATCGCCGGCTACTTCCAGCACCTGAAGGAAGAGCCGCGGTCGATCAGCTACATGATGGCCACCGCCGTGTTCATGGTCTTCCTGCTGACCATCGCGGCGGGGTACTCCATCCAGTAATCGCTCGCCGTCATCGACGACGGCCCTGAATTCCGGTACCGTCCGCTATCAGTGTTTCATTCTGTTCGGCTCGAGTTTCATCCAGCTCCGTCTGACTCGAGCCATGCGCGTTCTCTAACTCCTCAAGGACCGGCGCTCTCAGAGCGGTTGGAACCGGTAGCCGTCCCAGTCCTGGCTCTCGGGCTCGCGGATGCCGGCGCCGGGCTCGCGAAGTTCCTCGACGTAGACGGGTTCGACTTCGTCGCCGGTTTTGATCTCGTCCGTGGTCACCTGTCCGAGCGCGCGGACCGACTCACCCTCCACGTCGAACTCGACGATAGCGAGCGTGTTCGGTTCGCGAACGCCGGGCGGGGTCGCCGTGCTGGTCGTCCAGGTGACGACTTCGCCGGTGTACTCGCTGAGATCAATCGTTCCGACGGGTTCGGCACCGCCGCGACTGCGCGGGTGACCGGGGTAGCTGATCGAGCCGTCCTCGTACTCGTAGGCGTCCATGCTCATCGTGCTGCCTCCATGATGGTGGTGATAACGCAGTTGCCGAAGCCGCCGACGTTACAGCAGAGGCCGACGTCCGCGTCGACCTGTCGCGGGCCCGCTTCGTCCATCAGTTGTTCGTAGATTTCGACCGCCTGTGCGACCCCACTAGCACCCAGCGGATGCCCTTTCGACTTGAGGCCGCCGGAGGTGTTGATTGGCAGTTCGCCCGTGTCGCGCTCGGTGTAGCCGTCCTCGACGAGTTCCCACGCTTCGCCCTGCTCGGCGAAGCCCAGCCCCTCCATCTGGAGGAATTCGAGGATGGTGAACATATCGTGGAGTTCGGCGACGTCGATGTCGTCGGGGCCGTAGCCGCTCATCTCGTAGGCGCCCTCGCCGCTCTCGACGACGCCGCCCATCACGGTCGGATCCTCTCGTTCGTGGACGACGTGCGTGTCCGTGGCGCCGTCGATACCCGAAATGACGACGTAGTCGTCCGTGTACTCTCGAGCGGTCTCCTCGGAACAGAGCAGGAGGGCGGCCGAGCCGTCTGTAACTGGACAGAAGTCGTACAGCCGCAGCGGATCCGCGATTACCGGCGACTCGAGGATGGTGTCGACGGCGACTTCCTTTTGGAACTGGGCGTTCGGATTGTCGACGCCGTTTTTGTGGTTTTTGGCGGCGACCGTCGCCAGACTCTCGCGAGACGCGTCGAACCGCTCGAGGTAGTGGCGGGCGGTGAGGCCGGCGAAGGAGGGGAGGGTGACGCCGTGTTTGTACTCGGCGGGGTGGGTGACCGAGGCGATGATGTCGGTCGATTCGCCGGTCGTTCGGTGGGTCATTTTCTCGCCGCCGACGAGCAGCGTCAGGTCGCTGGCGCCGCTGGCGATCGACTGCCAGGCGGCGTAGATTCCCGCGCCGCCGCTGGAACTCGTCTGGTCGACGCGCTCGGTGTACGCTGGCATCGCGCCGAGGTCGTGTGCGAGAGCGTTCATCACGCCCGTCATCCCCTCGAACTCGCCGCTGGCCATGTTCGAGACGTACAGGTGGTCGACGTCGCTGGCCTCGGCACCCGCGTCCGCGAGGCACTCCAGCCCGGCCTCCGCGAGGAGCTCGAGGATCCACTCCTCCTCGCGTTGCCCGAACTTCGTCATCGATGCGCCGATGATTGCTACATCTTGCGCTGTTGTCATCCCGTGGTCCGAGTAAGACGAAGTTCGGGGTAAAAATACGGCCCTTGCGACAGCAGGTGAGACGCCTCGGCAGCTATTTACTTCCGTTTCGAAACCGCCCGATTACTGCTGACAAGAGGTCTCGAAAGAGAGGAACTCCTGATAGGTGGGTGTTGATACGAAGATAATACTTCTATCACACCGATCGATGAGGACCGACGTCGCCAACGGCCGTTTCACAGGCAACGTGTAGGACTTCGCGAAGACGGACCGTACTCGAGCGTAGATGGCCGGTGCCGATCGTCCCCGTCAGCACCGGGTCTGTGGGCGTGACGATCGCTCCGATGAGCAGCGCGATCCAGAGCGGGACGTCCAGCAGCGCGTAGGCGAGGCCGCCGCTGACGAGCCACATGGCGACGAGTCCGGGAACGAGCACCGCCGCCATCGCGACGTTGTTCGTCCGGAAGTACCGCTTCGGGATCCGCAGCGCAGCGGCCATGACGGCCAGCCCCATCGTGAGGCGGGCGAACTGCTCGAGGACGACGATCGGTTCTCCAAGAGCCCGGCGACAAGGCGCAGAAGCAACGTCAGTCCGCCGAGCGCGACGAGAGCGATGTTCAGTTCTTGCATCTGTCCGGCGTTCGACCCGGTGTCTTCCGAACGCTCGAGTACGTCTGCCGGTCCGACGAGAGAACCGATAGGGGTTCGGCCTACGTTCTCACTGCGACGAGCGGGTGAGGACGCGGCTCCGACGGATGCGTCATCGGCAGCGTCCGCGAGCGTTCGATGACGCCGGCCGAGAGCGATCAGATTCGCTTTTCGACGGCTCGAACGCCTTCCGAGAGCTCCTGACGCTTGAAGTACATCGCCTCGACCGAGAAAACGAGCACGGCGATGACGACGACCAGCCAGAAGACCGCGGGGAGCTGTGAGTAGAGGTACCACGTCAGCATGACGAAGAACGCGGCCGAGCCGATCGCGCCGATCAGCGGCGGAATTGGGTTGACGTCCACGTCGTCGGAATCGCGCACCGTCAGCGCGAGCGCGCTCATCGACCCGAAGACGACGATAAACGCCAGCGAGGCGAACTCCACGACGGCCTCGAGGCTGCCGAGCGCGGTGAACGCAGCCGTCAGGGCGCCGATGACGAGCACGGCCCGTTTCGGCGCAGCGTCGGCGTCCGGATCGCCCATCTCGTGGGGGAGGATGTCGTCGCTGATGAGGTTCTTCGCGAACAGCGCTTCGCTGAACAGCGTCGAGTTGATCGCGCTGGCCGTCGAGACGAGTCCAGCGATGCCGACCGCCAGTGCGAGCCACTTCGAGATGAGCAGGGCGCCGTAGAGCAACGCCGGTTCGGGCTGGGCGGCGATCACCTCCTCGGGCAACAGCGTCGTGATGACGAAGCCGACGAGGATGTAGATCGCCGCCGCGATCGGGATCGAGATGAACACGCCCTTCGCGAGGGTCTCGTCGGGATCGTCGAACTGGTCCTGATCGTAGAACAGGAGCTGCCAACCCTCGAACGACACGAACCCGACGGACGCCGCGAGAACCGGGTTGAACCCGAGCTGCGAGAGCCCGAGTCGCAACTGGAAGTTCGCCGCGCCGTACCAGAGTCCGATGAGGCCGAAGACGGCGATGATCCCCGCCTGCACGAACACGAGCAACCGCTCGACCGACGCCGACGAGCCCGCACCGAGGAGGTTCAGTCCGACGAAGACGGCGACGATACCGATCGAGAGGAACTGTCGGATGGGGAGTCCGAAGACGTACTCGACACCGATCATCATCTGCGCGTACATCCCGAACGCGTAGGCGTACATCGCCATCGTCCCGATGTAGCCGACGACGAGCGTCCAGCCGACGACGCCGGCCACTGTCGATCTGCCCGACAGCTCCTCGATATAGGAGACAGAGCCGCCGCTGCTCTCGGTCGCGTCGTTGAGCTTGATGTACGAGTACGCACAGCAGAAGACGACGACGGTCGCCAGACTGTAGGCGAACCACGTCAGAATCCCCGCGGCGGCCACGACGATACCGATCGCCGCGTAGATGCCGCCGCCGACGATGCCGCCGACGCCCAGCGCGACAGCCGTTCCGACGCCGAATCCGCTTCCGTCGTCACCGCCGTTATCGCCGCCGCCGTTGTCGTCGCTCACGAGCCATCACCTCCGTCGATCGTCACGACTCCCTGCTCCCCCGCGAGCCGCGGATTGACTTTCGAGATCGGATGGACGCGGAAGTTCTCGACGCCCGCGTCCACGGCGAAACTGTTCTCGAACGAGCAGATCGGCAGGCAGACCCGGTCCTCGAGCAGTTTCGTGACTGCCGCCTCGTAGAGCTCTCGTCGCCGTTCGCGATCGTCCGTCCGTCGAGCCGACTCGAGTCGGTTCATGACCGCGTCCTCGCGATAGAACGTCCCGTTCGTCACGCCCGTCATGTTCTCGTGAAACGTCGGGTAGAGGTGCGAGTCCGGATCGGGGGTACCGCTGATCTCGCCGACGAACACCGAGTAATCGCGCTGGGAACCGGAGACGTACCGTTCGACGAACTTCGTTTCGGGCTTCGAGATGACGAGGGCGCCGTGATCGGCGTCCCGAAGTCCGCCGGCGAGCGCCTCGCCTAACTCCTTGTGTTTGGGATCCATCGACGTGAGTATGCGAAGCTGGCCGCTTGCCGCGTCGGCCTCGCGGAACAGGTTCTTGGCCCGCTCCACGTTTTTCTCGTTGGCGAGGTCCGTCCACTCGTCGGTCGGCATGTCCCACTCCTCGGCCACCTGCGGCGGCAGCGGGCCGTACTGGCGCTGTCCCATCGGCTCGATGAACTCGGAGACCGCCTTCTCGAGGTCGATGCAGTAGCTGATCGCCTCGCGGACTCGCGGGTCGGTCGTGGGCCCCTCGTTCAGATTGAACCCGTAGTAAAACGACGTGTACCCCTGCTGGCGCTTCACCGACGCGTTCGCGACGTCGCCGACGTGATCGACGATCAGCGGCGAGACCGGCTCGATCATATCGTTGCGATTCGTCCGAAGGCTGGTCAGCTGGGTCATCGGGAACTCGACGTACGCCAGCGTGAGGCGCTCGATCGCCGGTCGGGTCTCGCCCCAGTAGTCGTCCCAGCGGATCAACGTGGCCTTCTTCTCCGCGCTGAACGAGGCGACCTCGTACGGACCGGCGCCGATTGGGTTCGCGGCGAACGCCTCCCTGTCGTCCTCGCGCTCCTGCCGGGGCACGATCGGATGCGTGAGCGCGTGCTCGAGCGCCGGATACGGCTCCGAGAGCGTGAACCGGACGGTGCGTTCGTCCTCGGCCTCGACCGATTCGAACGGGCTCACCCGCCACGCCGTCGGCGCGTCCTCCTCGAGCGGCGCGGTGTACGAATAGACGACGTCCTCGGCGATCACGTCCCGGTCGTTCTGGAACCGAGCGCCGTCGTCGAGTTCGACGACGAATTCGCGCCCGTCGTTTTCGGTCGTCGGCTCGCCGTCTGCGATCGCGGGGACGACGTCGGTCCCCTCGCCGTACGCGTAGAGGCCCTCGAAGACGCGCTCGACGGCTTGTTCCGAGCCGATCGATTCAGCCGTGATCGGATCGAGCATGATCGGCGGTCGGAGGGTGCCGATCCGGAGCGTCGGAGCGGGTCCCGTCCCCACCGTCGTCGAACACCCGGCCAACAGAGTCGCGCTCGCGCCACCGATACCGGCGAGCAGGTCGCGTCGCGTCGGCCGCCTCTGGACGTCCCCCGTGTTCTCTGCGTTCGCTCCCCCATGAGAATCGGTTCCGGTCGAGATATTGTCGCGTCCGAGAGTTCGTCGTCGCATTAGGAACCGATTGTAACTGTCGTGGCGGAGGATTGTGGATAGGGCACCTGCTCTTGATGGGGTGTCAGCGACCGTTACTGACGGCGACGACCGGCAGTGGACCTACCGTCTCGCGTCGCGTCGTTCGAGTCGAATGGTCAACGCCTTCTGGCTCGACCGCGACCTCGAGCGGACCGCGCGGTGGCTCGTCGACAGACACGTCTCCAGCAGCGTCTTCGAGTGTTCGATGGTGCTGACGACTGCGGTCCAGCAGAACGGGTATCCGGAGTCCGAGGCACTCTACTTCTCTCACCCGGACAATCCGCTGACTCGGTGGGCCGCCCGATCGCTCGCCAACTGGGAGTACCTGTACGACTACACCGAACTCGCCCACGAGGAGTGGCGTTACCGCTGGGATCACGAGCCGACGGAGCGCCACGGCTGCTGGGCGACCGTCCGTTCGCTCGACGGGGATCTCGTTCGGAACCTCGAGTGGCCGACGGAGGGGCTTGCGGATCCCCCGCAGTTGACCGGGGAGTGGACGGCCGACGACTACGTCGACGCGTACCGCTACTACTACGCCAACGAAAAGCGACACCTGTTCGGTTGGGCGAAGGACCGGTCGACGACGCTGATGCGGGCGCTGATACGGACGTAGACACGGGTACCGATGCAAACACAAACACGGGTTCCGGAGCGGGAACGGGAGCGGACGCGACCGACGGCGCGGATCCGAACTGACGAGCGACGATCGTCCGTCGCGAGCCGTCCCTCCGTGCGACCGCCGAGTAGAGACGGAGCCACCGACCGTGCGGCGCTCGAGTTCCGCGCCGGCGCCGGCAGATAGCGCCGAGTTATGGATCGTTGAGGTCCTGTGTCGATACCGAGAATTAGGTGCGGGAATACGGACAACGGACCTGGATCATCGCTCTGGGTTTCATCGACTCCGGATCTCGAGGCGGTCAGAGAGCTACAAATCTGCTACGCATTTTAGTGGCTCGAACCGTGTTAGTACTCTGTGACGCTTGCGGAACTCATCCGCGACGAGCGAACCAACGCCATCATCGGCTGGTTGCTAGTGACTATCGTGGCGCTGGGCGGCCTCGAGGACATATACGCGGGCGTTCTACTCTGGGGCGGGTTCGAATTACTCATCGTCGCCGCGGTCGCAGCGCCGGCGCTAACGACCGGCGACTGGACGGCACTGGTCTCTTGGCCGCTCCTAGCAGTCGTTGCGTTCGCTGCCGTCGCCGGTGCAGTTGTATTTCCGTTCGAAACCTCGGTGTATATCACCGTCGCAGCGCTCGCACTCATCGTCGTCGTCGAGCTCGAAGCGTTTACGGCGGTCAAACTAAGCCGTCGGTTTTCCGTCGGTTTCGCGGTGTTGACGACGATAGCACTCCAGGCGCTTTGGACCGTCGCGCAGTTCTACTCGGATCGATGGCTCGGAACCGCGTACCTGCGCTCGCAGGCCGAACTGCAGCGGGATTTCGTCGTCGTTACCGTCGTCGGACTCGCGCTCGGTGGGATCTTTCAGTGGTACGTCAGACGATTCCAGCCGGCGGGGGCCGTCGATCGGGCCGCAAACGGAGCAGAATCACTATGACGCTCAGCGACGCAGTGGGACTGACAGATACCCAAGAGCGCCGTATTGTTCGGGGGCTGCAGCTCGCACTCGTTGCGCTCCTCGGTTACGGGGCGGTGACGATTCAGTTCGCGATTACCGGAACAGCGGGGTTAGCCCTCGGGATAACGCTTCTCCCGGCGTGGTTGCGTCGGGAGTACGGATACTCGATGGACGCCGGACTCGTCCTCTGGATTACCGCCGCCGTCATTCTCCACACCATAGGATCGCTCTGGCTGTACGAAACGTACCAGTGGTACGACGAGATCGCCCACACGGTCTCGGCATCGGTTATCGCCGGCCTGGGATACGCCGCCTTCCGTGCGTTCGAACTCCATTCCGACGAGATGAACGTCCCGTCGACGTTTCGATCCGTGTTCATCGTCGTTTTCGTCCTCGCGATCGGCGTCATCTGGGAGGTACTGGAGTTCGCCCTCGGCGGTACGGTTGTCACCGTCTTCGGCATCGACGACATCGTCACCGACTTCGTGTTCAACGCGGTCGGAGCAATGATCGTCGCGGTTTGGGGAACCGACTACGTCGACGAACTCGTCGGATTCTTCCGGCAACGACTTCGGTCCAAATCCGAGAACTAGATTTCCTGAAACCCGTGATAACGACCGATAGATGCATGCAAAAGCTGGCCCGTGGACTATCGGCAAGCGGCCTAAAAGGCCGAGCGTCCTCGATGGATGTTGATTTACCATGAACGATCACCGCGGCCGGAAATCACGACGTTGGTTCGTAAAGGCGGGTTCGGTCGCCTCGGCTGCACTCGGACTCGGTGCGATCGGAACCGCCGGAGGGCAGGAGTCCTCGTCGTCGAACGACGGCAGCGGCCAATTTCGAGAAGCGATCACGACCGGCGAGATGTACTTCTCAGGCGAAGTCTTCCGGGTCGTTTCACCGCCACTGCAGGATGCTCCCGTCGTCGACAACCCGGACGTCCTCCGGAATCACAGCGTGCGCGTCATTCAACACTTCAACACGAACAGAGAGGGGTATCTCTTCGTGCCCCGAGACGTGCAAATCGAGGAGGGAGCGAAGTACGTATTCGATGACCGGTTATTAACACCACCCGAAAACGAGTTAGGGATTACTGATCTCGTCCGCGTCCGGTACCGACCGCTCACCGAAGCGGATCTCCCCTTCGAACTCGAGATCAACGAGGACTTCGAAATTCTGGATGACGACGGCGGCGAGGCTGCTGTCCGCCCCGAGAACTTCTTCTCGAGCGCGCCGTTCAGAATCACGTCGGGACCGCAGGGCTGGGTCCCACAGGATATCGAGCAAAGCGGTCTGTTTACGGATTACGAGACCGTCCACGCTGAGTACTTCGGCACGAACGATCGGTTCCTCTTTTTCCCGCAGGAAGGTTCGGAAACGGAACAGGGCGAACTGTACGTACTGAGGGACGAATCGGAACTCTTCGATCCAGCCGGCAACCTCGTGGCTGCCGAGTTCGATGCCGTCGACGAGGAGTCGCTTCGGATCGACGATAGTTCTCTCCGATAGTTGCCCCCAAGTAATTCGATATCGCGTGTCTACCATCACCACGCTCGGCGACGACGCGCCGGCGGTCCTCGAGTCGGCACCGATCCCCGCGGTCGAGAAGCCGTCCGGTGACCTCCCGGGGCTCGACGGGAAGAATCGGCGGAACGTAGAGCAGCGTCTCGAAGCGCTCGGCTATCGGGAGGCGACCGTCGGCGCTACGCCTCTGCCCCTGCCTCTGTGTCCGCTCGCACGTCCATCGGATCCCGGAGTTCGCCCATGATCTCCTCGACGGCGTCCGTGACGGTGAGCAGTCCGACGACGCCGTCGTCGTCCGTGACCAGCGCCAGTTCGTCGTTGGCCGCCTGGAACCGGTCGATCGCGTCGCTGACCGACGTGTCGGGGTCGATCTCCAGGGGCTTCGACGCGATCGACTCGATGTCGACGTCGCTGTCGTCGTCGACCAGGTCCTCGCCGCGGTGGGGCAGCATCGGCACGTAAACGTTGCCGCGGTAGTCCGACAGGTCGTCACCGACGAGCGGGTATCGGGTGTGGGGCGACTCCTCGATGCGTCGGAGGTTCTCCTCGGGCTCGACCGCCGTCGACAGGGCGACGACGTCATCCGACGGGACTGCGACCTCTTCGACCGATTCCGTTCCGATCTCGAGGGCGTTCAGCACCTCCTCGCGTCGCTCGTCCGGGAGGTCCCCTTCCTCCAGGACCGATGCGAGTTCGGTTCGCAGTTCGGCCCGCGACTCGATCGTGTCGACCTCGGTCTCGAGCCACGCGCCGCTCATCTCGACGCCGAACAGCCCGAGCGTCCACTTGGCCACGCCGTCGCCGATGCGGATGATCGGCGAGATAAGCCACGCGAACCAGTACAGGGGCGTCGCACAGTATCGACAGACGGTCTTCGATCGCTCGACGCCGAGATATGTCGGCGTCTGCTCGCCGTGGGTCAGGTGGACGAGATTGATGATGACGAATGCGAGGATCCCGCCGGCACCGACCGACGCGAGCCGGGAGTCCGCGAGGAAGGGCTCGAACAGGGCCGCGAGCGCCGGTTCGGCCACGATACCGACGGCGATGCTCGAGGCCGTGATTCCCACCTGACAGCTCGTGAGGTAGATCTCGAGATCGTCGGTCATTTCCCAGGCCCGCTGGAGCCCGGGTTCGTCGAACTCCTCGGCGGAGTACTGTCGCGCCCGGGTCAGGCCGAACTCGATGGCGACGAAGAAGGCGTTGGCGAGGATGAACGCGAGTCCAGCCGCGAGACGGGCGACGATCATGACGGGGTTCATCGTGTCCCGTTCACCTGGTACGGCGCCCAGACGTCTCAGGTCTGGGCCGGCGAGCGTCGGCAAGAGGGCGTCGCGCTTGGTGAACGCGAGCGCGCTCATCGCGCCGAAGACGACGATGAACGAAAGCGAGGCGAACGCGGTGATCGCCGAGAGGCTTCCGTAGGCGGTGAACGCCGCCGTCACGACCCCGAGAATCAGCAGAGTGCGTTCGGGAACGCCGCTCTCGCTCGAGTCGCCCGCCCGATCGGGCAGCAGGTCGTCGGACAGCATTCCCTTGGCGAAGTAGCCCGTCGAGAACAGCGTCGCGTTGATCGCGCTCCCCGTCGAGAACAGCGCCGACAGCGAGATGACGATCGCCGCCGCGCTCGCGAGCCCGACCGCCCCGCCGATCGCCGAGGCGGCCTCGACCAGCGCGGTATGGGGACTGTTTCGAACGGCTTGGGGCGCGAGATTGTACGTCACCACCGCCACGAGCATGTAGATCGACACCGCCACCGGGACCGAGACGTAGATCGCCTTCGGGATCGTCTCGAGCGGGTCGGCGATGCTCTCCTGATCGTAGAACAGCAGCTGCCACCCCTGGAAGGCGACGAACGAAACAGATTGCTCTCGAGAGTCGAAAATAACGGAGAAGGCCGCAGGTATTTCTCAGTCGCCGCCGCCGAACATCTCGCGCATCATCGGGTGCATCTCCATCATCTGCTCTTCAGCGATTTCCTCGTAGAGCTTGTAGGTGATGGAGACGGCCAGCAGCAGGCCGGTCCCGGTGACACCGCCGATGGTACCGAGCATGTTCGCCCAGACGGCCAGCAGGCCGACCAGCGCGCCGCCGATAACAGTCACTTGCGGGATGTACCGCTCCATGACCTTCTCGATGACGCCGATGTTCTGTCGGAAGCCCGGGATCTGCATCCCGGAGTTTTGGATCTGCTTCGCCGTGGCCTCGGGGCCCATGTCGGTCGTCTCGACCCAGAAGATGGCGAACACTGCGCCGCCGACGACCATGAACACCACGTCGATGGACATCCGGATCAGTACCTGCCACGCCTCCTGGCCGACGTCAGCCGTAAACCACATCCAGTCGCGCGGCGAGTAGATCGGCGCGACATAGTAGAAGAACCCGCCGTCGGGCTGGCCGTTGGAGTACGTGCCGAGCCACGCGAGTTCCTGGCCGAACAGCTGGATCGGCCCTTCGCCGTTGGCGCCACCCTGCATGGCGAGGATCTGGCCGATGAACTGCAGGTTCGCCTGCAGCGCGCGAACGAGGATCATCGGCAGGACGCTCGCGTAGATGAGCTTCACGGGGAAGCGACCACGAGCGCCCTTCACGCGGGCGTGACTGAGCGGGATCTCGACCCGCACGGACTCCGCGTAGACGACGATCCCGAAGATTAGCAGCGTCGTCAGCAAGGCGATGAGCTGTCCGCCCTGGTCGGTGACCAGCAGCGTCATCAACCCGTCGCTGGAGACCAGCGAGCCGACCTGAATTTCGCCAGTGAAGATCTGGTACCAGTTGTAGAAGAACCCGCCCTGGGCCGGTCGCAGGAACCCGGTGACGAGACTCTGGCTCACGCTGGCGATGATGAACAGGCCGATCCCGCTCCCGACGCCCCATTTGCTGACGACTTCGTCCATGTACAGCAGGAGAATCCCGCCGATGAAGATCTGGGCGAAGATCAGCGCCTGGACCTGCGTCTGGTTGAATTCGAGACCGCCGAGACTCAGCGATTGCATGGCCGGAAGGAAGTCGCCGGCGAACACCATCGGGAGTGCGGTCAGCACCGTCATTATGACGACGAGCAGCTTCTGCAGCCCCTGGTAGAGCACCTGATCCCGTGGGTCGTCCGTGTCGAGACCGAGTAGGTTTGCTCCACCGAGCAACTGCAAGACGATGCTCGCGGTGACTATCGGTCCAATACCGACATGCAGGATCGATCCCTGCTCGCCGGCCAGAACCGAACGGAACTGACCGAAGAGGTCGGTAGCTCCTCCGCTTCGAACCCCGAGCAACGCGATGTTCGTCAGGAAGAAGTACAGTACGAGGATGCCAGCTGACCATGTCAGCTTGCGCTTGAAGGGAACGTGTCCCTCCGGACGGCGCACTGTAGGCATCCGCGTCAAGACCGGTTCGGCGGCTTCCTTCCATCCCATATTTTATTCCTCGTCCTGTTCGGCGTCGGCTTCTGCTTCGGATTCGTCCGCAGCGTCAGCCTCCTGACCTCGTTCCGAGAGCACCGCCTCGCCGCCGGCGGCCTCGAGTTTCTCCTCGGCTGCGTCCGAGAAGGCGTCCGCCGTCACCTCGAGGGCGTTGCGGACCTGTCCCGAACCGAGGACTTTCACCTTGTCGACCTCGTGGCCGTCCTCAACGACGTCACGGGCGTCGATCGCGTAGCCGTCGTCGGTCTCCTCGGCTTGCCCCTCGGCGACGTAGAGGATCGCGTCCTCGTCGAGCTTCTGGACGTCGATCTCCGCGACCTCTTCGCGGATGTCGTGGGGACGCTTGAAGCCGTGTTTCCCCTTCGGTTCGTAGTTGTGGAATTCGTGTTTGCTGCGTCCGGCACGGCCGCGGCCACCGCGGTGGCCCGCACCGCGTCGGTTCTTGTGGGAACCGCCGCTGTGGGTGCGCGATCCGCGTTGGCGTCGTTTTTTACTCGTCATGGTTATCGCATCGATTCTAGCAGGTCGTTAATCTGCCCCGTTGTATGCTTTCCGAGTTGACCGCCCTCAGCCGTCGGTTTTTTGATGCCCTCGTGGCCCCCACGCGGGGGGTGGAGTCGCAGCGTCGGCGACAGTCCCTGCTCGCGCAGCGTCGTCTCCTCGGCGAGCAGCGCCTCGGCGAGCGCACCGAAGTCGTCGTAGTCGGCGTTCTCGGCCAGCCACTCCTCGTCGACGTCGGACTGCTTGCCCTCGAGGGGCTCGGCGCGCTTTTCGAGCACGGTCTCGAGCACCTCGGTGTCGGGTTCGCCGTGGGCGACGTAGTCGTTGACCTTGTGGACCATCCCCGTGTAGGTGTCGGTCTCGGGGACGAGCGCACAGTGGTTGACGCTGTGGATGTTGAGCATCTGCAGCGTGTCTTCGACGTCTTCGTGGCGGTTCACCTCACCGCGTACCTGCACAACAGCCTTCATTACTCACTCACCTCGGCTTCCTCTCGGTTCGGTCGCCGTCGCGGGTGACGCGACTGGGACGCGTTCTCGAGCGCGTTGAACGTCGCTTTCGCGAGGTTGACCGTCGTTCGAGTGTTGCCGTGGCTCTTGGTCCAGGCGTTCTCGATGCCGGCCAGCTCGAGGACGTGTCGAACCGTGTCGCTGGCGGCCAGCCCCAGCCCTTCGGGGGCGGGGATGACCTCGACTTCGACGGAGCCGGCCTTGCCGGTCGTCCGTCGGGTCAGCGAGTGTGGTCGGTCCGAACGGTCCTCCCACGACCCGGAGCCGCGGGGAACCTTGATCATGTTCAGCTTCGCGATACCGATCGCCTTCTGAATGGCGGAGCCGACCTGATCGTCTCGGCCTTCCGCGTAGCCGACGTAGCCGTCGCGGTTGCCCACGACGACGACACATCGGAACTTCACGCGGCGTCCGGAGTCGGTCATGCGCTGGACCATGTTGATGTCCAGCACTTCGTCGTCCAGTCCCGGGAGGAGCTGGTCGACGATCTCGGGCTCCTTCAGCGGGAGGCCCGACTCGAGGGCGGCGTCCATCGTGTCGATGTCGCCCTCCTGGACCATCCGGCCGAGACGGGTGACCGGCTGCCATCCGTCGTCGTTGTAGTCGTTTGCGCTCATTCGAGGATCGCCTCTCGTACCTCGTCGAAGTGTTCTGGTAGATCCGTTGCGTCGAAGTCACCGCCGTAAAGCGGCTCGTCTCGCTGCTCGGCGTACTCGGCGATGTGTTCGCCGCGGGTACGCGACCAGTCTGCGAGCACGCTGTCGTTGTGCGGGATCTCGAGGCCGGCGTCGATGGCCCCCTCCTGCACCGCGAACACCTTGTTGCCGGGCGTCGCGGTGTTGAGACCGATGTCGAGTACCGCTTCCTCGACGCCGGCCTCGACGGCTCGCTGGCCGGCCAGCAGGCCGGTCAGGTATGCCGCGGAAATGTTACTCGTGGGGGCTTCCCAGCCGTACTCCTCGAGATCGCTCGAGTGTGCGCTCGCGAGCGTCTCGTCGCCCTGTGGTCCGGGGGTTATCAGCTGCGCCGTAGTGTGCTTGTTGCTCTTGCGAGCGACGAGGCGCGGTTTGCCCGATTTCAGCAGGCGCAACCTCTGATGGTAGTCCGTCCGGACCTCACGGCGACGCCGCATCGGAACTTTGTATCGTGGTCCTGTCGCCATTATTGGTCACCGTAGTTGTCGTCGATGTAGTTCATCAGGTACCGGACGCTACGGAACTCTCCGCCGCCAGCCTTCTTGTAGAGCTCGCGGTATTGCGTGGGCGTGATTTCGCCCTTGTCGCGGAGGTCACGCAGCTTCCGTCGCTGTGCGCGAATCTTGTCCTGCCACTCTTCTTTCTCGTTCTGGCGGGCGCCCTTCTTGCCGCGGCGCTTGCCCGGGCCCTTGCGGTGGCCGTAGGCGCGCTTCTTGTTGCGCTCTCGAGCGCGGCCGCGGGAGTTGCCCTTCGCGTCGTCGGCCTGAATGCGACCCTCGTCGACGAGTTCGCGGATCTCGTCGCGAGTGATCGCTTCGGCGATATCGCTCTGGGCTTCGGGGTCGAGCCAGACGCGGTTCTCTCCGACGTCCAGGACGTCGGCTGCGAGTCGCTTCTGTGCGGAGAGATCAGTCATTGGATTCCACCTCGACTTCCTCGTAGGTCGGGTTCAGGACGCGAACGCCCTGCTCCTCGGCCTGTTCTTCGATCCGTTCGCGCTTGCGCGCGCCGACAGAAGAGGCGATCCGAACCGCTTCGGTGTCGCCGTCGACGCCCTCGAGGTCGTCCGTGTTCTCGACGTAGACTTCCTCGAAGCCGCTGGGGTGTTTGCCCCGAACGGACTTCGGCGTGCGGTAGCCGGCCTGGACCTTCGGGCCCTTGCCCTTGATGCCGCGGCGTTGCTTGGACAGCGTGCCGCGGGGTCGGCGCCAGGATTCGGGCGTCCGCTTTTTCTTGTGGTAGTCCTGTCGGTTAAACTGCGGCTTGCCCTCGCTCTTGCGGCGGTTGAGCAGCCGCTGTTCTTCCTCGGAGAGATCGGGCGTCTTCTCGGTCAGCCCGCGGGGCTGAAGCTCCGTTTCGACGTCCTCCTCCGGCTCTTCTTCCTCGGCGCCCTCGTCTTCGATCTCGGCCTCAGTCTCCTCGGTGACCTCGAGGTCACCGACGTCGGCCTTGATACGCGCGGCGAGTGCGTTCCCGATGCCCTCGGCCTCGGCCAGGTCGTCCTGGTCGGCCTCTTTGACGTCCTCGATGGACTCGAAACCGGCATCGCGCAGCGCGTCGGCCTTGCTCGCGCCGACGCCGCTGATGTCCTCGAGTTCCTGTGGTTCTTCGTCTGCCATCTATCAGGCACCTCCGGTCGCGGGCTTCTCGGTGATGTAGACCCCGTCCTGGAAGACGCGGGTGTCCTTGCCGCTGACGCGCGTCAGCTGCTCGATGTCCGCCGCCGTCTGGCCGACGTCCTCCTTGTTCGGACCGGAGAGCGTCAGCGCCTCGTCGTCGACGGAGACGTCGGTGTCACCGTGGATAGTCGTTCGTCGCGCTGCCTTTTCGCCGAGGAAGTTCTCGATGACGACCTCGTCGTCCTCCACGCGGACCTGCATCGGGAAGTGAGAGTAGAAGACTTCCATCTTGTACTCCCAGCCCTCGGTCACGCCGTGGAAGGCGTTGGTGAGGTGGCTCTCGAAGGTACCGACGGTCGCGTTGGTCTTCGCGTCCTCGGACTCGCTTTCGATTACCACGGTGTCGCCTTCGACGTCGACGCTCACGTCGGGGTACCAGAGGCGTCGCGTGACGCTCCCCTCCGGTCCCTCGACGGTTACGTCGAGGTGGTCGATCTCGACGGTTACGTTGTCAGGGGTTTCCAGTTCAACTCGCATTGTTAGTAGACGTATGCGATCACCTGGCCGCCGATTCCCTGCTCACGCGCCTCGTAGTGGCTCATGATGCCACTGCTCGTCGTAACGACGAGCGCACCGAAGTCTCGAGCGGGGAGATAGCGCTTCTCCCACTTCTCGAAGTCCTCGGCACCGACGCTGTAGCGGGGCTTGACGGGGCCACACTCGTTGATCGCTCCTTTCAGTTCGATCTCGAACTGACCGGCTTTGCCGTCGTCGACGTACTCGAAGCCGTCGATGTACCCGCGGTCGTAGAAGACCTCGAGCACGCTGCCGATCTCGTTCGAGGCGGGCGTTACCTCGTGGGTGAGATGTCCCACGCTCTCGGCGTTGTCGAGCCCCGAGAGCGCGTTACTGAGTGGATCGTTTCCAGTCATGTTATCGATACTTCTTGAATCCCATGTCGCGAGCGATCTCACGGAAGCACTGCCGACAGAGGTTGATGTCGTACTTGCCGACTAACCCCTGCTTACGGCCACAGCGCTGGCAGGCCTCTTCCTGCCCGGTGCGTTTTGCGGCGTGCTCGCCCGTGCGCTCGTTTTCTACGTCGCTTTCGGTTTCGCTTTCACTCATCGTCTGCCTCCTCGACGGTCACGTCGAAGTTCGCCTCGAGGAACGCGATTGCGTCCTCGGGGGTCAGTCGGTGTCGCGACGGAATCGAGCGGGTGGCTTTGTCGCGCTTGGAGACGCGGTAGCCCGGGCGCACCATGTTGACGGTGACGTCCAGCCCGTAGATCCCGACGTTCGGGTCGTACTCCTGGCTCGGGAACTCGGTGTGTTCCTCGACGCCGAAGCTGAAGTTGCCCGTGTCGTCGAACTGTTTGGCCGAGATGTTCGACAGCGGCAGTGCCGTCTCGAGGAAGTCGTAGGCGTCGTCGTCGCGAAGGGTAACCTTCGTGCCGATCGGGTCGCCCTGGCGAATGCCGAAGTCGGGTTCGGTCCGTTTCGCCTGGGTCCGGACGCTCTCCTGACTCGTGACCTCTTCGATGATGTCCTCGGCCTTGCCGAGTTCGCGACCACCCTGACCGACGCCCATGTGGACGACGACCTTCTCGACGCGCGGTTCGCGCATCTCGTGGAAGTCACCGGCGTCAGCTTCGCTCATTCGTCATCACCTGTGAAGTTCTCGTCGATCACGACGATGTACTCCTGAATCGTCTCGAACCCGTCGTCGTCCGTGGAGACGCCGACGGTGTTCGGACCGCTGCCAGGCGTGATGTCGATCGCGTCGATCTCGCCGATCTTGCCGCCGTGGTTGCCACGGACGGCCGTCACGAGCGCGCCCTCCTCGAACGGGAAGTGGGCGACGATCGATTTGTCGTCGTTGTCGACGACGATCGAGTCGGTCGTGTCGTACTCGCTGCCGTCCTCGACGAGGACGTTCGTGCCGTCGTGGAGGGTCAGCTGCGTGTCCCCGCCGGGGACCTGCTGCTTGCCCTCGATCTTGCCGAGGCGGCTGCCGGCGGCGTCCTCGTCAATTTCGGTCAGCGCGAGCCGACCGCCTTCGTCGGGGAAGACGCGGAAGTACTCCTCTCGACCGGGGAACGCGACGATGTCGAAGATGCCGATCGGTCGCTTCTCGTCGTTGATCGGCACCCCGTTGACGAGGATCGCGTCCTCGCTCAGGGCGTATCGCGCTTCCTTCTTCGAGTCGACGTAGCCGAGGACGTCCCGCAGCAGGACGACGAGGGGGACACCCTCTTCGCCGTGCGGACCGGCGCCGGCCTTGACCGTGAACGTCTCGGTCTTGCGTTCGACCGGCCAGGACTTCGGTACGGACAGTCGTTTCTGGTGTTTCGTCATTCGCTATCACCTTCGAGGCGTGCCTCGCGACGCTCGTCCTCGAGGTCGAGCTCCGTGATACGGACGTTCGACGGGTCGAGCGGTCGCGGCACCTCTTCGCCGTCGGCCGTCTCGACCGTCACGTCTTCGACGTGAATCGTTCCGTCCTCGAGGATCGCGCGCAGAACCTCGCCTTCGTCGCCGGCGTGGTCGCCGCGCATGACCTCGACCGTGTCGCCCGCATTGACGCGGGTTCGACGGGTGTCGTACTCCTCTCGGAGCTCGTCGGACAGCGTCGCGTGAAGCTGCTTCTGTCGCTTGTGCAGCGGTGCACGCTCCGTCTGATTTCGCTGTTTGGATGGTTGTTCGCTCATATCTATACGATCATCGTCGCGGTAGAGGCGATTGCTCCGAAGCGCTCTGCGACTTCGCGGGCGATCGGCCCCTTGATCTCCGTCCCGCGGGGCTCCTCGTTCTCGTCGATGATGACGGCCGCGTTGTCCTCGAACTTGAGGCGGGTGCCGTCGGGCCGGCGGATCGACTTCCGCTGGCGGACGATAACTGCCTCGAGGACCTGGCGGCGCATCTCGGGGGTACCCTTCGTGACCGAGACGGTCACCTTGTCACCGAGTCCCGCCTTCGGCTGGCGGTTCTTGGTGCCGTGGTAGCCCGAGACGCTGATGACCTTCAGTTCGCGCGCGCCAGTGTTGTCGGCACACGTGATCAGGGATCCCTTCTTGAGTCCCTGAGTGACGTCGGCTTTCATCGCCTCCATCACTGATCACCCTCGTCTTCGCCCGCGAAGTCCTCGGTCGACAGCTCCGGCTCAGGTTCGGCCTGGCCGGTGAGGTCGGCGACGTCCTCCGCGGTCGCTTCTTGGGTTACTTCGACGACCACGTGCGATTTGGTCTTCGACAGTGGTCGGGTCTCTGCGATCTTGACCGTGTCACCGACCGAGAGCGGCTCGAGCACGCCCGGCACGTGAGCCGGGATGCGCGAGCGTCGCTTCATGTAGCGGTCGTACTTCGGAACCGCTACGTCGTACTCTCGTTCGACGACTACGGTCTTGTCCATGTCCGTCGAGACGACGGTTCCCTCGAGGATCTGCCCTCGAACGGGAAGTTCGCCGTAGAACGGACACTTCTCGTAGTCGTATTCCTCCGGGTTCTCTGGTTCCGGAGGGGTTTCAACGTCTAGTCCTATTGCCATGGTGAGTCACCATTCGTTTCCGTGCGTCGGGCGGGTCGTGAGAGCAGCCGCGATCCATCGACCGTAACGTAGGCCACGCCCTCGCCGGCAGCGTGGCGGCGATCCCGCGAGGGATCGTCACCACGACAGCTGGCAGCATCGCCGCCAGCTCGGTCCACCGGTGCGGATTGCTCCGTCCCAGCGGGTTGAGTGTCGGCCAGTTTGGACGCGGTCCCCGACCCCTTCTCGAGGTCGGCGGCGTCATCTGTGATCGCGAACTCGAACGTCGAGCCCGATTTCAGTACCATCACCACCCGAGACTCGCCGTTCTCACGAACCTCTACGGAGAGGGTGTTGGTCGTCTCGATGACGACTCGCCCCTCGAGGCCCTCCCGGGAGGCGTCGTCGCTCTCGACGACGCGAACGGGAAGTCCGTTGAGCTCGTGTCGCGGCAGCGTCTCGGGTGTCAGTGGCATCTGTGTGTTATTCGTCGTCTTCGTCCAGGTCGCCTTCCTCGCGCTGGATCGTCTTGATCCGCGCGATGGTGCGGCCGAGCTCGCCGATGCGACCCGGGTTCTCCGGGGCGCCACCGGCGGCGAGGACGGACTTCTGGTTCAGCAGTTCGGTCTCGAGTTCCTCGAGCTCCTCCTGCCGTTCGGCGGGCGTCATGTCGCGGATCTCGTCGACGTGGAGGATCGCCATCAGGCGTCACCTCCCTCGTCTTCGTCCGCGTCGGCATCAGCGTCGGCTTCCTCGTCCATCTCGGCGACGAGTTCTTCAGCCTCGGCTTCGACGTCTTCCTCGAGTTCGTCCAGATCCTCCTCGATCGGGGACTCGTCGGGGATTTCGACGTCTTCCTCGTCCTCGCCGGCGACCTCCTCCTCGATGACTTCCTCGACGGACTCCTCGTCGATCTCGGATTCGGTCTCGACGGCGTCGTCGGCCGAGGCCTCGTCGCCTTCGGCGCTGGCTTCGGCTTCCTCGGGTTCGCCCTCGAGGAGTTCCTCGACGCCCTCGGCCTCGTTGGCCTCGACGGCATCGGGGACGAGTTCCTCGGGGTCCATCTCTTCGTGGATCTCGAAGTCGTCGGGGAGTTCGGCTCCCGGCGGGATGATCTTGACGTCGACACCGATGGTGCCGAGTTTCATCACCGCGACGCCCTGGCCGTGGTCGACGACCTCTTCGGCGGGCTCACCGTTGTGCTTGATGTAGCCGCGGTTAAACTTCTCGACACGCGATCGGGCGCCGGTGACCTTCCCGGAGAGGACGATCTCGGCGCCGAGCGCGCCGGCTTCCATGATCCGGTCGATCGTCGTGTGACCGGCCTTGCGGAAGTACCAGCCGCGCTCGAGCGCGTTGGCCAGTCGGTCCGCGACGATCCGCGCGTTGAGGTCGGGTTCCTCGACCTCCTGGACGTCGATCTGGGGGTCCTCGAGGTTGAACTTCTCCTCGAGGGCCGTCGTGACCTTCCGGATGTTCTCGCCGCCCTTGCCGATGACCATCCCGGGCTTCTCGGCCTTGAGGACGATCTGGGTTCCCATCGGCGTCTTGGCGACGTCCATGCCACCGTAGCCTGCGCGGCCGAGCTCTTCCTGGAAGAACTCATCGATCTGAGACCGCTGCAGGCCGTTTTCGATGAACTGTTGTTCGTCAGCCATTAACTATCACCTTCTTCGTCCTCTGGTTGCTCGCTGACCACGATCTCGACGTCGACCTCCGGCGTGTTCCACGAGGACGCCCGCCCCATCGCGCGGGGCTTGCGGCCGACGGACTCGCCGACCTTGTGGGCGGCGACGTGGACGATCTCCATCGAGGCGCCGTCGAATCCCTGGTGGTCGGCGTTGGCCTCGACGTTCTCGAGCAGGTCGAGGAACTCCCCCGAGACCTTCTCGGGGTACTTGCCGGCGTCCCAGCCGTCGATGTCCGATCGGTGACCGGCACCGGCGTTGTGGGACTTGAACGGAACCGACTGCTCTTCGTCGATGACGCTTTGGAGATACTCCTGGGCCTCCTCGACGGTGCGACCCTTGATCGCGCGAGCGACCTCCTTGCTGTGCTTGTTGCTCATGTGACGCTCCCGGAGCATCGCTTTCGCGGTCTTGTCCGGGTCCGCGTCGACTGAGTAGTTGATTCCCATACGATGATCACTTCAGTGGGACGAACTTCGAGGATCGAGTCGCGCCGATCCCGGCCTGTCCGTGCTCGACGGACGTGCGGGTCAGCTGGAACTCGCCGAGATAGTGTCCGATCATCTCGGGTTCGACGCGGACGCGCTCGAACGCCTGGCCGGTGTAGACCTCGAAGGTCAGCCCGACGAACTCCGGCAGGATCGGCATATCCCGCAGGTGCGTTCGGATCGGCGCGTTCGCCGTCTCTTCCTCTTCTTTCTCGCGGGCCTCCTCGAGCAGCTTCTGCTTCTCGACGGAGAGACCGCGTTCGATACTTCGCCGCTGGCGAGCGGGGAGCAGTTCCGCAACTTCCTCGAGCTCCATCGCCTGCAGCTCCTCGAGCGTGTGACCGCGGTAGGTGAACTCACCTTCGCGGCCGGTTCGGTACTCCTGACTCATTTGTTTCCACCTCGGCCGGTACGACGCGAGGAGATGTCACCCACCTTCCGTCCCGGCGGGGCGTCCCGCGAGACGGACTTGGGTTTGCCGGGGTGCTGTCGGCCGCCGCCACCGAACGGGTGGTCGACGGCGTTCATCGCGACACCGCGGACGCGGGGCCACTTGGTGCCCCGGGCTTTCATCTTGTGGTGCTTGTTGCCTGCCTTGACCATCGGCTTCTCCGTGCGGCCTCCGCCGGCGACGACGCCGATGGTGGCTCGACACTGCGGATCGAGGCGCTTGACCTCGCCGCTGGGAAGCTGGATGACCGCGGCGTTGCGGTCGTGGGTGATCAGGTCTGCGTTGACGCCCGACGCGCGGGCGAACCGACCGCCGTCGCCAGGGTTGGCTTCGACGTTACAGACCGGGACCCCTTCCGGGATCTCCGCGAGCGGGAGCGTGTTACCCGGCTTGATCTCCGCAGAGACGCCGACCTGGATCTCCTCGCCGACGCCGATGCCTTCCGGCGCGAGGACGAGGCGCTGGTCGCCGTCCTCGAACTCGATGGCGGCGACGGGAGCCGATCGCGCGGGGTCGTGTTCGATGTCCACGACCGTCCCGCGAACGACGTCGTCGTCCTCGGACTTCTTGTGCTCGAGTTCCGCCTTGTAGCGGTGCGAAGGGGCACGGAACGTCGAGGTCCCGCGACCACGTCGCTGTCCTTGAATGCGTCGTCCCATTCTCAGAACACCCCGATTCGTGAAGCGACTTCCTGTGCGTCGTCCTCCTCATCGAGGCGGACGACCGCTTTCTTTTTACCCTTCATCGTTACCTGCGTGTTGATGTCCTGTACCGAGATCTCGAAGCGCTCTTCGATCTCGTCGCGGATCTCCGGCTTGGACGCGTCCGGGTTGACGACGAACTGGAGCTTGTTCTCGAAGTCCATGTCGTTCATCGCCTTCTCGGTCACGAGAGGGTGTTCGATGATCGAACTCATCGGTCGGCCACCTCCTCGAGTGCGCTCTCGGTCCAGACGGTCAGTCGACCCGGCTGTGCGCCGGGTGCGAGATCCTCCGCGTTGACCTCCGCGGCCGTCGTCACGTCGGCACCGGCGAGGTTCCGGGCCGCGCGGGACGGGCCGGTCTCGCTGGAGGTGACGAAGAGGACCGACGTCGGCGTCTTGTACTTCCGGCCGCGGGCTTTCCCCTGGCCAGAACGGACGCTGCGACCCTCGTCTGCGCGTTCGATGTCGTCCGCGAGGCCCGTTGCCTCGAGGAAGTCGACGACCTCACGGGTCTTCTGGAGGTCCTCGAACTCGTCGTCGACGACGACGGGCAGCTCGAGGTCACCGTCGAACTCGTGGCCGCGCTCGGCGACGATCTCAGCGTCGGTCGTCGCGGCGATGGCGCTTCGGACGGCCAGCTTCTTTGCTTTCGTGTTGATCGATTCGGACTGGTCCTTCTCGGCTTTCGGCGGGTGGGCCTTGCGTCCCTTGACGGTCTGGGGAACGCGGCGACCGCGTCCTTCCTGCCGGGGGACGTGGGCCATCCCGCGGCCGCTACCGAACGATTCGGCCGGCGTTCGAAGGCCGGCGAACTCGTCGGCGCCGTAGTCCTGTTTCCGGTTTGCCTGGGCGACGCGAACGGCGCGGGCGATCAGGTCCGGGCGGTAGTTTGTCTCGAAGACCGCCGGGAGCTCGACCGAGTCCGCTTCGGCGCCGTCCAGGTCGCGTACTGTTGCTTCCATGTGTTATCCCTGGTTAGATGCGGTGGAGACGTACCGGACCTCGGGATCGAGGCGCGGCTGGTCTCCGGGTCGGATCGCCGGACGGAAGCGCACGAGGCGCTGTTGTGGTCCGGGGAGCGAGCCCTTGATCAGCGCGTGCGGTCCGTCGACTTCGCCGTAGTTGACGAAGCCGCCGTCGACCGTCGCGTCGGCACCGTCGCCGATGTCGACGAGGCGCTTGTTCAGTTCCGTCCGCTGGTGGTAGCCGGTCTGCCCCTGCTGGGGGACCGTCGACCGAACGCGGGACGGGTTCCAGGGACCGAGGTTCCCGATGCGGCGGCGCCATCCCTGCCGGGCGTGCTTGCCCTTTCGTTTCTGGACGCCCCATCGCTTGACGGGACCCTGCGTCCCTTTCCCTTTCGTGACGCCGCTCGCGTCGACGTACTCGCCGGCGCGGAAGACGTCGTTCATGACGTGCTCGCCACCGTCTGCGACGGTCTCGAGCGCGAAGTCGATGCGGTCCTCGACGGAACCGCCGCCGACGCGCGTCTCCATCACGTCCGGTTTCTTCTTGGGGACCGAGGGAATCTCGGACGGAACCGTGTGCGTGATGACGCGAACGTCGTCGACGCGTCCCTCCTCGAGGAGGCCGCGAAGTTCGTCTTCGGCGGCGTCAGTGTCGTAGTCATCACCGGGGATGTCGAGGACGCGATCGAGTTCGGGGACGAACTCGTCGGTCCAGACCTCGGTGACCGGCTTCATGCCGTACGGCGTTTCTTCGTACGCTCGCAGAGCAACGGCGCGCATGGGCGGCGTCTCCACGATCGTCACGGGGACGGTCTGTTCCATCCCCTCGGTCGGCGAATTCGCTTTATCGTCGACCATGACGACGTGGGTCATGCCGGCCTTATAGCCCGCGAAACCCTGGAGCGTCGGCTGTCCTTCGTCGTCCGGCCACGAGTTGAAGCGCGGGACCTCGCTGGTCGCACGCTTTCGTGGGCCGAACCCGAGTGAGCCTTTGCGTGGTGAATTTGCTTGTGGCATTCTATCACTCTCTCAGTGAGAGGGGCGCGAGGGTAGCGAACAGAGCCTCCTCCGTTCGCACGACCTCGCTCCCTTGGTCCGGAACCGTGTTTAGCCAGAGGTCGAACCCCGGATCGGCTGTGGGTTCGACTCCGTCATCGGCTGCGTCGTCCCGGTCGGACGACGGTTCGATCGCGTCGCCTTGTCCCGACGACGCTTCGATGGCCGATGCCTCGATTCCGAGGATAGCAGGCAGCCCTCTCTCGGGCGCGCCGAAGGCGACGGTCATCCCGTCGCCCTCGATACGTCCGGCCAGCGTCTCGAGTCGCCCGATGGTGAGTTCTTCACCGTACCGGGACGACGCGATGCGGACGCCGGCGTCCTCACGGCCGAGTGCTGTCTGCAGGTCCGTCCGCTCGACCGACAGCCCTGGGAGGGGCTCGTCGACGAGTTTCGCCCGGACCGGTCGTCGCGAAGAGATCCTGACGGTCACGCGCTCCCCCTCCTCGACCGCCATTTTCGGCGGTACGTTGAGGGAGATCGGGTGTTGCAGTCCGCAATTGACCCGGACGCGCCCTTCAGGTCCGACCTCGGTCACGATCCCTTGTCTTGACGACCCCGAACCGGTAGATTCGGAGCCGGTCTGTGACATGGCGCGGAGCGGCGGCAAGACGCCCGCGTACTCCAGTTCGTCCCGCATCCCCCAGGCCTCGTTGCGAAGGTAGGGGGGCGTTGCGGCGTACCGCAAGACGGTGCTTACGAACCCGCCGTCGAATCGCCCGGTTTCGCCGTCCCGGTCTGGGTAGACGATCAGGCGATCGGCCCGGAAGATCGTCGCCGCGCGGGCGACGTATCCGAGTTTGCGAGTTGCCTCGCGTTTGTCCTCGGCTTCCCGGGTGAGTGACGACGGAACGAGTACGCTGACGGTCATGCCGAAACGCTTCGGCGCCGCGTCACTAGACTGTAGCGATGTCTTGCGGAGGGGATCTTAAAAGGATAGCGGATTCGATTGCGGCTGACAAGGGCTCACACCCCCGAATTCGTGCCGTGCGGGCACACACTCGCCGTCGGTGATAGGTAACTGTCAACACGTCTTCGACGGCCGTCGCGAGCGCGCGAGCAGCGGAGCGTTACCGCGGCGGGTCGAACGACCCATTCCGAGGAATTTTACCGCTATGTCACACACGGTCTCGGTAGCATGGAATCGCCCTCGCCGACCGAGGCGGAACTCGAGAGCCGACTTCGGCAACAGGAGGTGGTCGCGGAACTCAGCCAGCGGGCGCTGGAACCGGCCGACCTCGACGGGCTGATCGACGACGCAGCCGCGGCCGTCAGCGACGCGCTGGGTGCCGAGTACTGCGGCGTGCTCGAAATGCACCCGGGCGGGAACGCGGCCTCATTGCGAGGGGGCGTCGGCTGGCATTCGGGCGTCGTTGGATCGGCGACCGTCCCCGCGGGCCGGGAATCGCTGGTCGGCGTCACGCTGTGTACCGACGACCCGGTGATCGTCGAGGACCGTCGGTCCGACGGGGCTGTCTTCGAAGCCGAGTTGTTCGCCGGTCATGACATTACCAGCGGAATCACCGTCGCCGTCGGCTCAGAGGACGAGCCGTGGGGCGCTCTCGGGGTCTACTCGAGCGACCAGCGGACGTTCTCCGAGCGCGACGCGACGTTCCTTCGCGGCGTCGCGAACGTCATCGCGGGGGCGATCGGCCGCGCAGCGAAGGACCGACGCTTGCGCGAGCGCGAGGCGCGACTCGAGCGGTACACGGAGTACACCGACGGCATTCTCGACGCGGTCGACGACGTGTTCTACGTCATCGACGAGACGGGCGACTTCCAGCGGTGGAACGAGACGCTGAACGCGGTCACCGGCTACACCGATGCGGAGATCGAATCGATGCGGCCCCTGGAGTTCATCGTCGAGGATGACCGCGAGCGAACCGCGGAGGAAATCGAGGAGGTCTTCGAAACCGGAAGCGCGCGACACGAGGTGGAGGTGCTGACCAAGAACGGCGAGCGGATCCCCTACGAGTTCGTCGCTGTCGGACTCGAAAATCCCGAGGGAAAGCGCGTCCTGGCCGGTATCGGTCGCGACGTCACCGAGCGGAAGCAACGCGAACGGGAGCTGGCCAAGTACGAGACGATCGTCGAGACGATGTCCGACGGGATCTACGTGAAAGGCGAGGATGGCCGGTTCACGATGGTCAACGAGGCGTACGCTCGAATGACCGGCTACGACCGCGAGGAGCTGGTCGGCGAACACGCCTCCCTCGTCGTCGACGAGGCCGCAATCGAGGAGTCGAAAAAGCGACTGACGACGGGCAACGAGGGGGAGCCGACTGCCGAGAACCCGGCCATGGAAGCGAAACTGCAGCGGGCCGATGGGGATCGCGTTCCCGTCGAAGGGACGTTCGCGACGCGACGGACGGAGGACGGCCGACAGGAGGAGATCGGTGTCGTTCGGGACATCACTGAGCGAAAGCGCCGAGAGCAGGAACGGCGACGCGTCGTGCGGGCGCTCGAGGTCGCCCGCGAAGGGATCAGCCTGCTCGACAAGAACGGCGAGTTCATCTACGTCAACGACGCGTACGCGGAAACGTTCCGATACGAGCCCGAGGAGATGATCGGCGAACACTGGGACGACCTCGGGATCGAAGCCAAACCGTCCCGCTTCGCCGACGACATTCTGCCGCGTATCTCGGCGGCGGGACAGTGGTCGGGGACGACGACCTGCGTGCGCAGCGACGGCACTACCTTCCTTTCCCAGCACTCGCTGACCGAGACCGACGACGGCGAACTCATCTGCCTCGTCCGGGACGTCACCGAGAAACGGGAGCGCGAGCGGGATCTGCAGGCGGTCCGAACGCAACTGGACGTCGCGACCGAAGCCGCGTCTGTCGGGATCTGGACCTGGGACGTTCAGGAGGACGTCGTCACCGCCGACGACTATTTCGCGTCGACCTACGGCATGGATCCGGAACTGGTCGCCGACGGCGCGCCGATGGGTGCCTTCTACGAATCGATCCACGAGGACGACCGGGCCCGGACGCGGGAGCGACTCGAGCGCGCCGTCGAAGAGACGGGCGAACTCGAGGCCAAATACCGCGTTCGGAACGCGGACGGCGACCTCGTGTGGATCGTCGCCCGCGGCGAGGTCGAGTACGACGACGGCACCCCCGTCCGACTGGACGGGGCGATCTCGGATATCACCGAGCTGAAACGCCGCGAACGACAGCTCGAGGAGTCCGAACGCCGCTACCGGACGCTGGCCGAGCACTTCCCGAACGGCGCGGTCGGCGTGTACGACGAGAACCTCCGGTACACGCTGATCGAGGGCGCGGTTCTGGGCGACACGCTGCCCGAGGCGGAGCAGATGGAAGGCGAACGAATGTCGGTGATCTTTCCGGACGACGTCAGCAGACAACTGGCCCCGCTGTACCGGGCCGCCATCGAGGACGGCGAGACCGACAGCACGACGATCACGTTCGACGGCGATCACTGGCAGATCTGGGCGGCGCCGCTACGGGATGCCGACGGCGAGATCTTCGCCGGGCTGAGCCTCGCACAGGAGATCACCGAACAGGTCGAACGCGAGCGGCGGCTCGAGGAACTGGTCGAGCGACTCGAGGAGTCCAACGAGCGATTAGAGCAGTTCGCCTACGCCGCCAGCCACGACCTACAGGAACCCCTGCGGATGGTCTCGAGCTATCTCCGGTTGATCGAGAGCCGGTACGCGGACGTCTTGGACGAGGACGGCCGGGAGTTCATCGACTTCGCGGTCGACGGCGCCGAGCGCATGCGCGACATGATCGACGGCCTGCTCGCGTACTCCCGTGTCGAGACGGGCGGCGATCCGTTCGAACCCGTCGATATGGACGGCATTCTCGAAAACATCCTCGAGGATCTCCAGGTCCGGATCGAGGAAACGGACGCCGAGATCTCCGCCGAGAAACTGCCGTGCGTGACGGGCGACCGCGATCAGTTGCGCCAACTGTTCCAGAACCTTCTGGAGAACGCCCTCGAGTACAGCGGCGACGACCCGCCGCGCGTTCACGTCTCCGCTCGGCGACGCGCGGGCAGGGACGACCGCTGGGAGATCGCCGTCCGGGACGAGGGGATCGGGATCGATCCCGACGACGCCGACGAGATCTTCGAGGTGTTCGAGAGCCTCCACTCCCAGGGCGAGCACGACGGCACCGGCATCGGACTCGCGCTGTGCGAGCGGATCATCGAGCGCCACGGCGGCGTGATCCGTCTCGAGTCCGAGCCCGACGAGGGGGCGACGTTCGCGGTGACACTACCGGCGGCGGCCGAACGTGAACTGTGAGCCCCGCTGGCCCGTCGTCCGATTTCGCAACCCGGCATCGAGGTTGAACGCGTGTGCCTCCTTGCCGATACCGGGTCGATTCGCAACCCTTATACATCTATCCCGGTGTAGGTGTAAGTGTAGCAGGGCGCTGGTAGTGTAGTGGTATCACGTGACCTTGCCATGGTCACAACCGGGGTTCAAATCCCCGCCAGCGCATTTTTCGATATCCAACGACGACGAGCGAAGCGAGGAGTCCGGATATCGAAACATCGTACTGGGTTTGAATCAGACCGAGGTTCTGCGAGCGCGAGCGAGCAGGTTCTCGAGCGTGGTTCAAATCCCCGCCAGCGCACTTCTCTCAATTCAATTCCCACGAGCGGAGCGAGGCAGGTTCTCGGACGCAGTTTCCATTTCAGCCAGCACGTCGCTCCGATCGTCCTACCCGGAACGCTCCGTCGCGGTGCGAGTCTCTCACTCGAAGCCCTCGTTCGAGTTCGAACACCGGTAGGAACAGACGGTCGGATGCCAACCGCGATTTGACCAGTCTAGCTTCTGTAGCCGCTCTCGAGGCCATTCCCACCATCGAAGCTAGATGGCTTGACACTCTCGCTTTCGACATTTATAAGTGATCGTGGCCCATCGGTTCGAGTGTACTCGAGACCGAGTGCACGTGTGTGCGCTGGTAGTGTAGTGGTATCACGTGACCTTGCCATGGTCACAACCGGGGTTCAAATCCCCGCCAGCGCATTTTTCGATATCCAACGACGACGAGCGAAGCGAGGAGTCCGGATATCGAAACATCAGTCTGGATCTGAATCAGACCGAGGTTCTGCGAGCGTTAGCGAGCAGGTTCTTAGGCGTGGGTCAACTCCCCCGCCGGCGCACTTCTCCGAATTTACTTCCGCGAGCGACCGCGAAGCGTATTGCTAGTCGGCGATTTATTGAAGCGTATATTACCTACCGTCTGCTATCCGTCTCGAGGTTCAGACGCGGTGGCGTCAGCCGGTAAAGAAGAGCGGCGAGAACCCCGTGGACTCGAGTCGTTAATCGATGACGACGGTTTCCGGCCCAGACGCTGAATCCCCGCTCGAGTCGGCGAGTTCCTCGATCGCTAGCTTGACGTTCCACTTGTTGGACTTCCAGAAGGCGTCGAAGATGACGCCGAGTATAGGAACTGAGCCGCCGATGGTGTCGACGGCGATGTTCGCCAGCATGCGCAGGAGCGTCGACTGGGAGACGCCCATGCGGGCGGACTCGGCGACGATGTACAGCGAGACGAGCGCGGTCGCGGTGTCGCCGGCGCCGGGGAGGATCCCGACGATCGGATCGAGTCCGAACCGGAAGTTCGTCCCCGGGAGGTGGAATCCCTCGTCGAGGGCGCGAGCGACGGTTTGCATGCGGCTGATCGCTGCCTCGTCGACCTCGGCGGGCAGGTCGTCGCCAAACTCCTCGAGGGCCTCCTCGATGTCGTCGGTCGAACCAGTAGCCATACATCGCCATCGGGCGCGCGGCGGAATACGTTCGTGGATGGCGATGGCAAGCCGCCAGCGGCGGCGCCGACCGGCCGGGTTCGAGGTGGGATTAAGTTGATAGATTACGTACTGGCACGCGTATGCGAGAGGGTTGGATTCGACTCGAATGCGCCGATTGCGGGGAACAGTGGACCGCCGATCCGACCGCCCTCCCGGCGCCCGGAAACCGGTTCCGGTGCGACCACTGCGAATCGGAACGACCGATCGCGGCGTTCGCCAAGACCCGGCGCGGACTCGACATCCTCGAGTCGTTCCACCGGCAACCGGCGTAGCGGTAGCAACCGACGTCACGCGTCGACGATCGCTCGGAGCATTTTTCGCGCGGCACTATCGACACTAGGACCCGGAATCGAGTGAATCCTTCCGCTATTCCGTCGCTGCTCGGTCGTTCGGCGATCCTCGTCGGGCGAGAATCGTCGGCAATCAGCGATTAGTTGCGAGATTGATCGCTCGGCGGCGAGTAATCCGCTCTTACGTCGCCGCCGGCTCGGTATCGGCTCCGCGACCGGTTTTCGCACTCGACGGTCACGTATCGCCGAGAATAACCGTATTTGAACTATTCTACTGATGTTCAGTCGCGTCCGTTTACCAATATCGGCTGCGATTGGCTTTTATACTCCGAGTAACTACGAATCAATAGACGATTGAACTCCGAGACCTCCTATGCAAACTGAACTTTCAACCGCCGACGCCGACGACCTGCAGTACGACCAGACCAACGACCGCTACGTCTTCAACCACGATCCCGACGGCACCGCGACGATCACGACGACGATCGTCCACGCGCTCGCCTCGATCGCGGACACCGACGTCTCCCAGGGCGAGTTCTCCCTCTACGACAGCGTCGACCCCGACGCGCTCGATCGCATCTTCAGCAAGAAGGCCGACGGCACCGAACGCACGGGCGGGCACATCGCCTTCACCGCCCTCGAGCACGAGGTGTACGTCTACGCGAACGGCGACGTGATCATCTACCCGCCGACCGACTCCCCGCACCCGCGGGCGGACTGAGTCGACCGGCAGGTCCCAGTCACTCTTCTCATCGGTCCGGTTTCGGTTTTCGCGCCCCCTCGAGTCGCGACGCCGCGAATGGCACGGATTTAGGGGCTTCCTCGTCGACGCTTCCAGTAATGACGGTAATCGCACTGCTGAGCGTCGCACCGGTGATCGAGGGCAGCATGTCCGGCGAGGTCGCGAAGGCCGTCGACGCGCTCGAGGCCTACGACGTCGAGTACGAGACGAACCCGATGGGGACGGTGATCGAAGCCAACGACATCGGGGAGTTGTTCGCGGCCGCTCAGGCGGCCCACGAGGCGGTCGACGGCGACCGGGTGAGCACCGTGTTGAAGATTGACGACAAGCGGTCTCGAGACGTTTCCGCCGAGCAGAAGGTCGAGGCCGTCGAGGAACACCTCGGCCGGCCAGCGACGAACCGGGACGAACGCGAGGACGAGCCAGAGGCGGAGTAGCGCCACCGATCACCCTCGCGGCTCCGAACTAACAAACTGTTTTACGGCGGGGAGCGAACGCGTCGGTATGGAAAGTCTCAACCGGATGGCGATCGAGTTGGTCGATGAGGCCCTCGATTACGCCGAGGAGTTGAACATCGGCGGCTACGACCTCGACAACGAGGCCACGGTCCTCGACTTCGGCCTCGAGTTCGAGGGCGGAATCGAGGCCGGACTGTTGCTGACGGAGATCCAGACGGCGGGCATGGCGACGCCGAGTCACCACTTGGGCGAGATCGGCGACGCCCCGATCCCGTACGTCCAGCTCGCGACCGACCAGCCCGCGCTCTCGCTGCTGTGCTCGCAGAAGGCGGGCTGGGAGCTGACCACCGAGGACTTCGAGGGACTAGGCAGCGGCCCCGCGCGGGCGCTGGTCGCCGAGGAGGAGGAGTTCCGCCGCGTCGGCTACACGGACGCGTTCGACCTGACGGCGCTGGCCGTCGAGACCGAGCGGGATCCGACCGCGGCCGCCGCCGCGCAGGTCGCGGAGCTCGCGGAGGTCGAACCCAGCAGCGTCTTCCTGCTCGCTTACCCGACCGCGAGCCTCGTCGGATCCATTACGAACGCCGCTCGAGCGGCCGAGCTCGCGACGTTCCGTCTCTCGGAACTGGGCTACGATCCCCTCGACATCGTCTCCGCGACGGGCCGGGCGCCGGTCGCTCCCGTCGCCGGCGACGAGCAGACGGCGATCGCCCGCACGAACGACGCCATCGCCTATGGCGGCACGGCCCACCTCACGGTTCGCGAGGACGCCGACGTCTTCGACGACGTGCCCTCGACAGCCGCCGAGGACCACGGCCGGCCGTTCGGCGAGGTCTTCGACGACCTCGAGTGGGACTTCTCCGAAGTCCCGTCGGACCTCTTCGCGCCCGCGAAGGTCACCATCGACGTGGTCGGCGGCCCGACCTACGTCCACGGCGAGACCGACGAGGAACTGCTCGTCGACTCCTTCGACCTCTGACCGCGCGGTTCAAACCGGTTCCCGAAACCCGACTCGAGTCCCGCGACGCGGTGGAGGCGTGGTTGGTATTCCTGCGGGCGCTCGGCCTCGTCACCGAGGCGTCGGCCGGCTACCGTCGAGCGACCGAGCGATCGCCGCCTGTGGAGTCACTCGAATCCGCGGATCCGCAGCTTCGAGAGGCGTTCCGGGAGCGCGTCTACGGCGCCGACTCGGTCCTCGAGGCGCTCGAGCAAGCCGACGAGCCGCTGTCAGTCGCTACCGTCATCGACGAACTGCGAGACGAGCGTCCGGGATT
Source organism: Haloterrigena salifodinae (assembly GCF_003977755.1). Taxonomy (NCBI): domain Archaea; kingdom Methanobacteriati; phylum Methanobacteriota; class Halobacteria; order Halobacteriales; family Natrialbaceae; genus Haloterrigena; species Haloterrigena salifodinae. The sequence goes on along the minus strand of NZ_RQWN01000001.1, from coordinate 340,775 downwards.
TGAGCGCGGGGCCCGATCACAACGTCTGGACGACCCCCAAGAGCGCGTCCGAAGGCTCCTCGAGTGGGCGGTTCTACTGGGACTCGCTGCGCGAACGGTCGGCAGCGACCGGTACCGATCGGCGAGCGACCTCGAGTAGTCGACGATGTGGCTGTCAGTTACGTCTCGTCGTCGAGTTCCGGATCGAAGAGGTCCTCGACGCGGCAGTCGAAGTAGGCTGCCAGTTGGAACGCGAGTTCCAGCGACGGATCGTATCGGTCGCGTTCGATCGCGTTGATCGTCTGCCGGGAGACGCCGACCGCATCGGCGAGTTCGCCCTGGCTGAGGTCGGCGGCCTCCCGGTACGTCCGAAGCTCGTTTTTCACGTGTATCGCCGCTCGACGTACCCGTAGACGATCAGCCCGACAGCAACCAGGAGCGCGTATCCCCAGATCGTGCCGCGGATCGCGAGGGGGACATCCACCGCATCCGTCGCGTCGAGTACCAGATCGGCCGGGAGTCCGAAGATCGCGACGAACGACACGAGAACCCACACGATGTGTCCCGCTCGCCGTTCGATCTCCGCTTCGCGCTCGTCGAACAACCGAACCCCCGTCCGCTGCCAGATCGCGAGGTATCCGACGACGCCGAGGTAGTAGAGGCCGACGCCTGCGAACGCGAACAGATTGGCGTTCCCTTTGGAGGCTACCACGGAGAGCGCCGTCGCACCGAGAGCGCCGGCGACGCCGAGGCCCATCGACCGGTTCATCAGTTCCCTGTACCGTCGCCGTTGGTCCGTCGATAGTTCTCCCGTCATGGATCGATCGGTGTCAAGACCGCTTTACAGTAAAGTTCATTTTACACCCATACTAAAAGATATCGATCAAACGCCACTTCGGCGTCGATCTGGCTACTATAGTGGCGGACGGACGAGATGGAATACACGCCACAGAGTCGACAGCAAAACAGGTACCGGGTGAAACCTCGAGCGGAGCGCACCGAACCTGCAACGGTCGAACTCGGCCTCAGTCTCAGTCTCGATCTTAGTCCATCGGATGGACGTCGGTCACCGTCCCGACGCCCTTGCTCCGGCCCTCGCGGAAGACGAACTTCTGGCCCTCCTCGACGAGGTACGGTCGGAACTTGAATCGGACGGTGGTCTCGCCCGTATCGCCCGGCAGGAGGCGGCCGTTCTCCGGGTAGAAGGCGGCTGCCTCGCCGATCGTCTCGAGGTGGACGACGGGTTCGTACCCCTCGCCGATCCGGGTGGGGTGGTTGAGCACCATGACCTCGGCCTCGAACTCCCGGACGGGGTCGGGGTCGGTCTCTCGCGGGAGCAGCACCATGCCGCGCTCGATGGCGCTTTCCTTGACGCCCTTCAGCGCGATGCCGACGATCCGGCCCGCCTGGGCCTTGTCGACGCGGTGGTAGTGCATCTCGATCGAGCGGACTTCGACCTCCTGGAACCGGCCGTCGGGCATCGGCCCCAACAGGAGTTCGTCGCCGGCCTCGACCTCGCCGGACATGACGGTGCCGGAGGCGACCGCTCCGACGCCGGTCACCGAGTAGCTCCGGTCGACGTACATCCGGAACTCGCCGGTGTCTTGGGCGGTCTTCGGGAGCCGGTCGAACAGTTCGTCCAGCGTCTCCAGGCCATCCATCGTGATGGCGCTGGTCTCGACGATCGGCACCACGCGCTCGCTGATCTCGTCGATCGCGGCGTCGACGCCGTGGCGGGACACCCGCAGCGGCGACTTGTCGACCTCCCGCAGGAGCCGTTCGACCTCGCGTTCGACCTCCTCGATGCGCTCCTCGTCGACGGTGTCGGCCTTCGTAATCGCGACGATCGTCGGCAGATCCGTCGCGAGCAGGACGCCGAGGTGTTCCCGGGTCGTGCGCGTGGGCCCGTCGTCGGCGGCGACGACCAGCAGCCCGTAGTCGAGTTTCTGGCCGACCAGCCCGCGGATCGTCGTCCGGAGCCACGGCTCGTGGCCGACGGTGTCGACGAACGAGACCAGCCGGTCGGCCTCTTCGACGACCGCGGCGCGGTCCTGCTTTCGGTTCGGGTTTCGCACGCGGACCGGCCCGTCCTCGTCGAAGCCGTAGACGGCGTAGGAGAGATCGGCCGAGAGGCCCCGTTCGACCTCGTGTGGCTGGACGTCGAGGTACGCCCGCGTTGCGCCGTCGCCGTCGTCGGGGTTGCCCGTGACGAGCGACCCGACGAGCGTGCTCTTGCCGTGGTCGACGTGGCCCGCCGTCCCAACGACGACGTGTTCGTCGTCGGTCTCGAGGACGCCGCCCTCCTGAATGAGCGCGACGCCGACGAGTCCGTCCTCGACGCCCCACGTCTGCACGTCGTCGATGTGGGCGTCGGCCTCCTCGGCCAACAGGGAGAGAACGTCCATCGTCTCGGAGAACGTGTCGGGGTCGATGCCGGCGAGGCCGCCGTCGTCGGTGACGCCGACGACGTACGTCGCCTCGCCGTCCCCGGAGAGCAGTCGGTGGCGCAGTTGCGCGGCCAGGCTCTCCCGTCGTCCACCCTCGAGGTGGACGTTTCGTGACAGTCGTTCCTTGAATTCGACGTTGCCACCGTCCTGTTCGCCACGGTCCAGGGCTCGCTCGAGGAGAGCCCGGTCACGGCTCATATGGAACGGTAGCGGTCCGCATGGCAAAAACCTTCCCGTACAGTGGTAACATAGCACACAGTATGTATCCGTACGGCAACCGCTGGTCACGGAGGCAACGGGACGAGATTCGAGACAGCAAGCCGGTCGCGACTGCGCGTACAGGCTGAAGCGCCGCCGGCCGATCTCCCTCTCGACCGGGGTGTTCCGGCCGCGGTTTCAAGGCGCTCGAGACGCTATTTCGGGTATGAGCGTCAGCGGCCTCTGTCAGATCTGCGAGTCCCGGCCCGCACAGGAGCGGTGTGGGAACTGCGGCACGCTCGCCTGTGACATCCACTACGAGGACGGGAAGGAACTGTGCGTCGAGTGCGCCGCGCAGGCGGATCCGACCCAACCGTCGCCGTCGGAGTCCGAAGACGTCGACATCAACCGGTTCTGAGCGCCGTGACCTCGATTCGCGACGTCCTCGGCGACTCGCTGGCCGTCGGCGAGCGGTTTCGACTTTCCCTCGAGGAGCGCGACGGCCGACTCGTCGCCGACCATCCGAACGAAGCGAGTCCCCTGGATATCGCAGTCGTCGACGGACTGGATCGACTCGAGGAGCGGCCGCCAGCGGAATCGGTCACGGTCGAAATCCTCGGCCGGACCGTCGACGGACACGTTGCGGGCCGCGTGGTCGATTCGGACCGAAACGGAACCGCGTAACGCGCGTCGAATCGCGTTCCGGTAACGCCACCTCCTCGAGTCGATCGGACGGGTGTATCGGTATGAGGTGTGCTTAGTCGCGGTACTGATTCAGCCGCTTTTTGAGTCGCTTCGCGGCCTGACCGCTGGCCTTCGCAAACTCTTCCCCGTCGTCTTCTCCGGCGAAGATGATCCCGCGCGAGGAGTTGACCAGTCCGACGCCGTCGGCGAGGCCGTACTCCACGGCCGCCTCGGCGTCGCCGCCCTGTGCGCCCACGCCCGGGACGAGGAAGGGGAGATCGGGCACCTGCTCGCGGAGGTCCTCGAGCTCCTCGGGTTTGGTCGCGCCGACGACGAGGCCGACGTTGTCGTTCTCGTTCCAGAGGTCCGCCAGCGCGGCGACGCGCTCGTAGACGGGTTCGCCCGTCTCGAGTTCGAGGTCCTGAATGTCGGAGCCGCCGGGGTTCGAGGTCCGACAGAGGACGAAGACGCCGGCCTCCTCGTTCGACAGGAACGGCTGCAGCGAGTCCCGGCCCATGTAGGGGTTGACGGTGATCGCGTCGGCTTTCTCAAGCAATTGGGCGTACTGACGTGTCGTGTTCCCGATGTCGGCGCGCTTGGCGTCGAGCAGGACGGGAACGTCCTTCCCGTGGGCGTAGGCAATCGTCTCGTCCAGCGCCCGCCAGCCGTCGGAGTCCTCGTAGAAGGCGGCGTTGGGCTTGTAGACGGCGGCGTGCTCGTGGGTGGCGTCGATGATCCGGCGGTTGAACGCCCACCGCGGAAGGTCGTGCTCCGCGAGGTGGTCGGGGAGTCGCGACTGGTCGGGGTCGAGCCCGACCGAGACGACGCTGTCGACCGTCCGAATGCGGTCGTGCAGCCGATCGAAGAAGTTCATGCCTGCGAGTGGTCCCCCGCCGCTCGAAAAGGTTGCTATCCCGTCGGCGCTCGCGATCGCGGCCGTTCCGCAAGCGAGTTCGACCGGGTTCGTCCGGGAGATCGAGACAGTCATCGGATTGAGAAGATCGTGCGCGTTCGACAGTGACGAGCCGGAATATCCCGAATGCGAACGCTTCCCGTTCCAAATACTTTAGACATCAGCTACTTCGCTATTATAATCGTCTACTACAGTATGGCCATTCGAACCAACGAGAAATCTAACTCGCATCTCGGTCGCCTTCGCAACCGTATCCGCTCGACGCTGTTCGCGGACGACGGCCGATCTGCGGACGACGCCGACGTTGACGGCGTCGAAACGGACAACGCCGCACCGTCGCCGAACGCCCCCGGAAACCTCTTCCAGTGCTTGCGGTGCGGGACCGTCTACATCGACTCCGAAAAGACCGCCTGCTCGAACTGCGACGAAGCCGTCGAGCAGGTCCAATCGGACCTGAAGTCGTCGCTCGCTCGGTAATCCGTCTGTCTCTCGGCGGTATCGACCGGTTGATACGGCGTTGTCTGGGTTCCCCTCTCCTCACGCCTCGAGCACTTCGATCGGGTTGTTCTCCGGATCGCGGAGGAACAGAATCGACGTTCCGCTTTCCGTCGTCCGCGGCTCGCTGATCGTCGGGACGTCGTCGGGAAGCGCCGCGTAGAACGCGTCGAGGTCGTCGACCGCCAGTCCGACGTGTTTCGCGCCGGGCTGGTTGAGCCCCGCCGCGGGCGAGCCCCGCGCTTCGGGGTCGTACTCGACGAGTTCGATCCGGATCCCGTCGGCCTCGAGGTGAGCAAACTCCCCGCGGGCCCCCTCGACGCCCACGGCGTCCGAAAACTCCTCGCCGCCGACGCTGAACCGCTCGACGACGTCGAGTCCGAGGACGTCGCGGTAGAACGGGAGCGTTTCTTCGAGGTCTTCGACGGTGATTCCGACGTGGTGTGCGCTGAGTGATGTCATCGAGTGGACCTACGAGTCCGGGAGAAAAACGCTTCCGACTGCACGGTCCCGGCCGAGACGCTGACCGGAGACGAGCGATTCGTCGAAACGAGCCGAACGCTACACGAAACGGCGCCCGAGCCGACGCGACTCGAGGCGTTTTCGGGCGGGATCACGGCCGGCGGTTGTTCGAGACCGACCGCGGCGAGGATCTCGAGAACCGGATCGATGACCCGATTGAAACCGCGTGCGACGGGTGATAGTCACACCGCGGTTCACGCGTCGAGGAACTCGCGGAGCCGCTCGGTGTAGGCGTCGGGCCGGTCGGCCATGACCCAGTGAGACGCCTCGTCGAGTCCGACGAGTTCGGCGTCGGAGATATCGCCCTCGAGGCGCTCGGCGTACTCGATCTCCTGGAACTCGTCCTCGGCACCCCACAGCAGGAGCGTCCGGGCGGGGATCTCGCTCGGATCGATCTCGGTCGTGTGGCTCGTGTTGGTCCCGATCGCGTTGCGCGACAGCGAGACGACCGCCTCCTCGGAGTCCCACGGGGCGAGCATCCCGTCGACGAACGTCTCCTCAGGGTCGTCGTATCGGGTATCGCGGAAGACTTCCTCGAGCGTCTCGTGGACGTCGTCGACGCTCATCTCGTTGATCGTCGCGGGCAGTCCGAGGTCGACGATGGTCTCGATGGGCCACGAGTCATAACAGACCGCGTTCGACAGGACGAGTCGGTCGACCGCGTCCGGATCGTGAACGGCGTAGCGCAGGGCGACGCCGCCGCCGAGGTCGTGACCGACGAACGTCAGTGACTCGAGACCCAACTTCTCGACCAGGCCGGCGATCATCGCCTCTTGGGCCCTGATCGAGCGGTCGAACCCGTCGTGCATCGCCGAGTTTCCGTAGCCGACCATGTCCGGGGCGATCACCCGGTAGTCGTCCGACAGCGCCGGTGCGACGTCGCGCCAGAGGAACGACGACGTCGGAATGCCGTGACAGAACAGGATCGGCTCCCCGTCACCGTCGTCGTAGTAGGCGACCTCGAGGTCGTGTTCGTCGACGGCGACCGTCGTCGTCTCCTGGTTCTCGGACCACGTATCGTAGTCCATGCGTCTCGCTGCTGCCACGCCGACGCCATTAGAAGTTCGCGTCCGTCGGTATTCGGACGTGTAAGCTGTCGTAGCCGGTAGCCGATCAGCGTGATCCGTTCGGAACAGCCCTCGAGTCCGAGCGGCGAGGGTCGTCCCGGTTACCGAGCGTTCGACTCCGCGAACCGCTCGCCGTTGATGGAGTAGACGTGCTGTCTGGCGTCCGCAAACGAGATCTGGGAATCGACGAGGTCGTGCTCCTCGAGTTGCTTCAGGGCGTAGCGGACCGTTCGGGCGGGGAGCATGGTCTCCTCGGCGAGTCGCGACTGCGTGAGAGAGCCCTCGTGTGCGAGGACGGTCAACACCAGTTTCGCGCTCGGCGGAACGTCGTCGACGGCGTCCGGGGCGGTATTCGACGTGAGAACGACCTGTTCGCTCATTATCCCCCCTCTGGCCGTGGAGCCTCTTTAATGGTTCTCTATACTATATTGGATGGCCGGCCGCTGCGAAACCAGCCGGAGGAGAGTCGCGCTCGCGGCTGACCGTTGACGCACGTCTTCTCGAAGACTGCTGTCACTCGAGAGTCGTCGCGCCTCGATCAGGTCGTCTCGAGTTCCTCGGCCAGGTCGTGGAAACTGTCGATCGTCAGGTCTGGTTCCGTCTCGTAGGGTCCCCAGAGCGTGTCCGACCGGTTGATCCAGACGCCCTGCATTCCGGCGTTCATCGCACCGGGGACGTCCCACCAGCCCGCGGCGACGAACGCGATCTCCTCGATCGGCGTCCCGATCTCGTCGGCGGCGTGGCGGTAGAGCTCCGGTTGGGGTTTGAACTGCTCGATCTCGTCGGCGCTGACGGTGTCCTCGAGGACGTCCTCGAGGTCGGCGCCCTCGACCAGCGACTCGAGCATCTCCTCGTTTCCGTTGGAGACGACGTAGCAGTCGTATCCGAGGTCCCGGAAGCGCTCCATACCGTCGCGGACGTCGTCGAAGACCGGCAGCTCGTGGTACGTCGAGAGAATCTCCTCGCGCTCGTCCGCGTCGAGTTCGACGCCGACCGTCTCGAGTGCAACCCGCAGGGCGTTGCGGTTCATCTCGTAGAACGCGTCGTACTCGCTGATCGCGTTGCCGACCATCGCGTTCGCCAGCGAGCGCTGGCGCCAGATTTTGGCGACGAGAGAGGGGTCGAAGTCGTCGACGCGTTCCGAGATCGGTTCGGCGACCGCGGAAACGTCCACGAGCGTACCGTACGAGTCGAACGCGAGCGTCTCGACCGCGTCGGGATCGAACGACATGACGGTCTCGGTACCCCGCGAACGGCGAAATAGCTTGGCCCGGCGGTGAATCGGACCGCGGGCGAGTCGAGTGCGATTCGAATCCGTTCGAACCGCTGCCGGCCCGAGACTGATGGTCGTCTCCGTCGTGGCAACTCGCATGGACCCGAGCAAACAGCTGTACGAACGGGAGGCGACGGGCTGGCGCCGCGGTCTGTACGAGGACGTCAAGGGGACGTTTCGCGCGCCGATCGTCAACTGGTTCTTCCGGACGCTGACGGCCAACGAACCCGAATTCACTCGACACCTGTGGGCCCAATGCAAGCCGCTCTTCGAGACGCGCGCGTTTGGTCGATACACCGTCTCCTACCGAGACGCAGTGCTCTCGTCGCTCGAGGATTCCCCCGCGGACGTCCCGCGCTACCGGCGTGCCGACCTCGATCTCCGACCGGTCGAGTGGCGCGAACTCCGCGGCCAGGTCGCGACGTTCGACGTCGTGGCGCCGCGGCTGGCGTTTACGTTCGCGGTCTGCGATCGGGCGATGAACGACGAGCTTCCGGATCCGGAGCCGACCGGCGAGCCGTCGACGGCGCCCCTTCCCGAGTGGCTCGACCGCGACCGCGGCCTGTCGGTGACGATGCTCGACGACGGTGCGGTTCCCACAGACCTCGAGCCGACCGTCGACGAGATCCGCGACTTTCACGGCCTCGAGGACGGGCTGCCGAGCATCTATCGCTGTCTCGCCCAGTGGCCGAACTATCTCGAACCGGCCTGGTCGGACCTCGCGGACGTCCTCGAGAGCGACGCCTTCGAGCGCGGCTGTGACGACGCCGACGGGGTCGTCGACGATCACTGCGCCGAACTTCCGTACGTCCCGCAGCTGTCGCCGTCGGCCCTCTCCGAGCGCGGGTTCGATGAGTCGACGATCGACGACCTCGGCGAGTTCGTCCGGCAGTTCAACCGCGGCGCTATCGAGTCGGTGCTGCCGGCGCTCGTCGTCTACGCGGCGACGCTCGATGCCGGCGGCGAGCGATCGCTCTGACCGTGCCGGTCGATCGAGGATCCGCCGGTGCACGCCGTCACTCGAGGACGGCCCGAACCTGCAGATACTCGACGCGGATCGCGTTGTCGCCGAACCACTCCTCCAAGGCCGCGACGGCGTCCCGGCGGAGCGCGTCGCGGGACTCGTCGTCGTCCATCCGCCGGAGGACCGGCGACAGCGGGCCGGACTCCTCGGCGAACTCCCGCCAGAAGTGGTGGGGCGTGGCGTAGCGGAACTCGAGGTGGCGTCGCTGGAACGAGGGGTCCGCGACATCGGCGAACTGCTCGCGGACGAACGCGGGATCGCCCCACCGGAGGTGCGACCACGGGTCGCTGGGCGACTCGTCGACGTGGTCGGTCAGCACCTCGGTGAGATCGCCGACGACGCCGTTGGGCGACCACGCTGTAAAGCAGACTCGGCCGCCCGATTTCGTCGCGCGGCACAGTTCCGCGCCGGCGGCCGTCGAGTCCGGCGCGAACACGTGGCCGAAGTTCGAGAGGACGACGTCGAACGCGCCGTCGGGGACCGGGAGCGCCTCGGCGTCGCCAGCGAGCCAGCCGATATCGTCGTACCCCGCGAGCGCGGCGTTCTCGCGGGCGAGTTCGAGCATGCCGTGTGCGAGGTCGAGGCCGACGACCTCGGCGCCCGACCGGCGGGCCGTCAGCGCGGCGTTGCCGGTCCCGCAGCCGACGTCGAGGACGCGGTTGCCCGGATCGATCCCTGCGGCGTTGACCAGTCGCGCGATGGCGGGCAGCATGTTCGGCGCCATCGCGGGATAGCGGCCCGCAGACCAGACGTGTCTCGCCGATCGGTCGTCGGCCCCGCTCGAGTCGCTCATACGTCGTTTGCGGTCGCCACGGACAAAAATCGGCCGTCGGGTCCGTCACCGTCGCGGCAGTCGCGAAATCGGCCGCCGCCGCGATCGGTGTTGAGCGGTCGCTTTTGGCGCTCGAGTCCCTAGTAAGACGAAAACGATGGGGATCGCCCGGGAACAGTTCGCCGTCGGTGGAATGAGCTGCTCGTTCTGCGCCGAGAGCATCCGGAAGGCCTACGACCGCACCGACGGCGTCGGGGACCGCCTCGCCGGTCTCGCGGATGGTGGCGTGGAGGTCGTCCGCCGTTACGTCGTCGACGACGACCTCGACGACATCGTCCTCGTGGTCGGCCGCCACGTCCGAGACGCTCTCGATGGTCGTCAGCGCGCTCTCGACGTTCCGTTCGCAACCGTTGCAGGACATCCCGATAATCGAAATTGTCCGTCGTTCCACACGGAGACGTTCCCGCTCGAGGAGAGAGGCCGTTTTTCCAGAGCCGTTCGCTGGCCCGCGCCGGTCGATCGGACCCCGCGAATGCTGGCCCCCGAACGGTAGTCAGCGCGACCGTCGCTGGCCACATGACGCGCACAGCCGTGATCGCCGGCGTCGGTCCCGGTCTCGGAGAATCGCTCGCCCGCAAGTTCGTCGACGAGGGCTGTCAGGTCGGGCTGTTCGCCCGGTCGGCGGACTACCTTGAGGACCTGGCGGACGACCTCGGCGACGACGCCGTCGCCGTTCCGACGGACATCACGGACCCCGAGCAGGTCGAGGCGGGCTTTCGCGCGGTCCGCGACGAGTTCGGTCCGGTGGACGTCCTCGTCAATCACGCCAGCGGCGGCGCCTGGCAGGGACTACGGGAGATTTCGCCGGACGCGTTCGAACGGGCCTGGCGCGTCTCCGCCATCGGCGCCTTACTGTGCTCGCAGGCGGTCGTCGACGACATGCTTGCGGGGGACGGCGGCACGATCATCTTCACCGGCGCGACGTCGGCGATCCGCGGCCGAGAGGGCGCGATCGGTTTCAGCGCGGCCAAGTTCGCCGTCCGCGGGATGGCCGAGTCGATGGCCCGCGAACTCGGCCCCGAGGGGATCCACGTCGCCCACGTCGTGATCGACGGGGGGATCCGGCCGCCAGACGTCGACGAATCCGATCGCGACGCGGTGGCGTATCTCGATCCGGACGCCATCGCCGACTCCTACTGGCATCTCGTCACGCAGGATCGGTCCTCGTGGACCCTCGAGTTGGACCTCCGGCCGCACGTCGAGGAGTTTTGACTTGCCGAACCGGGCCAAGCGGAGCCTAGCGTTATCCCGTCGGGGATCGATCGTTCGCTATGACTCGCGTCGCGCTGATCGCCCACGACGAGAAGAAGCCCGATCTGATCGAGTTCGCACAGACCCACGAGGCCCAACTCCGCGAGTACGAACTGATCGCGACCGGCACGACCGGCAAACGGCTACAGGAGGAGACCAACCTCGAGATCGAGCGCAAGGAGTCGGGCCCGCTCGGCGGCGACCTGATGATCGGCGCCGAGGTCGCGGAGGACAAACTCGACGGCATCGTCTTCCTCCGGGATCCGCTGCGGGCCCAGCCCCACGAACCCGATATCTCGGCGCTGTTGCGGATCTGTGACGTTCACGACGTCGCGCTGGCGACGAATCACTCGTCCGCGGAGTTTCTCATCGAGGGGTTGGCCGACTGAGCGACCGACGGCCGGCAAATGATGTCGGGGGTGTCACCCGTTCGAAAAGGGATAGCTTCAACCTCCTCGAGTCCCCCGTGATACCTATGCCACGGGCGGTCATCTTCGACCTCGATTACACGCTGGCCGTCCCTACGCGGGACCGAGCGACGCTGCTCTCGGAGGCGACGACCGCCGCCGACGCGCCGTCGCTCTCCCGCGAGGAGTACCTCGCGGCCCACCGACGGAACCTCACCCGCGAGACGCGCAAACCGATCTTCGCGGACCTGCTCGACGACCGCGAGACCGACGCCGATCCCGGCGCGGTCGCCAACGCCTATCGGGAGACGATCGCCGACGCGCTCGAGCCCCTGCCCGGCGTCGAGTCGATGCTCGCGGACCTCCGCGGGGAGTACCGCGTTGGCCTGCTCACAAACGGCCCCGTTCGCGCCCAGCGGGACAAACTCGCGACGCTGGGCTGGGAGGACGCCTTCGACGCCGCGCTCGTCACCGGCGAACTCGAGGCCGGCAAACCCGACTCGCGCGCGTTCGAAGCCATCGCCGCCGAACTGGACGTCGACCCCGACGATGCCGTCTACGTCGGCGACGAAGTCGAGGCCGACGTCTCGGGGTCGACCGACGCCGGCATGGACGCGATCCAGGTCCTCCTCAAGGACGGACCCGACCGCGATCCGCGCGCGGTGGCGCACATCGAACAGGCGTCGATCGCAATCGAGCTGCCGACGATTCTCGAGGACCTCGAGTAGCGGCGGCGAACGAGCGGCCTCGATCCGGCGGTCGATTCTCGCCGCTTACGAGACCAGTCCGAGGTACTCGTCCGCGATCTGGATGTCCTGCTCGTCGAGCCCGAGCAGGTACAGCGTCCCGAGGAAGGCGGCGGTGCCGGCCGCCCCGCCGACGAAGACGACGACCGTCCCGCCGAGGTACAGCCGGAGTCCGTACATGACGACGGCGCTGACGGCGGTGGCGACGCAGGGCTTCCACAGCGCCAGCGAGTAGGCGAACAACCCTTCGAGGTACCACACCTCGAGGACGCGGACGACGTTCAGGGTCGCCAGGACGGTGGCCGTCGCGAGCGCGGCGCCGATCAGCCCGAACTCGAGGATGAAGTAGTAGTTGAGGACGACGTTACAGACGCCGAAGACGAAGTGGTTGCCCATCACGAGGTACTGGTGGTCGGTCATCGTCAGAAGGTCGTTTGCCGGCCCGGCGGCGGCGTTGAACAACTGCCCGGCGATAAACAGCGTGACGACGAGCGTCCCGGCGACGAACTCGGGACCGAACAGTGTGAGCACCTCGGTCCGGTAGACGTACAACGGGAGTGCGATGGCGACCGAGGCCGTGATCGACCAGCGGGTGACGGTCGCGTATATCGACTCGAGCGTGTCGTACTCCTCGTTCGAGTACAGCCGCGAGGCCACCGGAGGGAAGAACTGGTTGAAGCCGGCCAGCGGCATCGCGATCACGCCCGCGAGCAGGACGGCGATGTTGTAGATCCCGACGTCGGCCGATGCAAGCAGGAAGCCGACCATGAAGACGTCGACGCGTTTGAACAGGAACGACGAGGCCTTCGAGAGTGTCAACGGCGCCGAGAAGTTGTAAAACTCGGTCGTCTCGGACCGAGAGAAGCGTCCGGACGGTCGGAGATCGGTTCGCGACAGCGAGTAGCCGATCCCGAACAACGCGGCCATCACCGCCGCGACCGCGAACGCCGCCGCGATACCGAGCAGCGAGTAGCCGAGCGCCACGGCGGCCGCGACCGCGACGAGCCTGATCGTCGGTCCGACGACCATGATGACGGTCTTCTCGGTCGGTTTCTCGAGGCCTCGAACCGTGCTCGAGGCGATCTTGCCGAGCGCCTGAAACGGCAACGCGATGGCGAAGATTCGGAGGGCGATCGTCAGCATCGGCTCCTCGAGCGTGTGGGCGGTGATCGTCGGGGCGACGGTGTAGACGATCGCCGCGGTGACGAGACTGCCGACGATCGTCGTCAGGTAGGCCAACCCGAGCATCCGGCGCTGGTAGGCGGGATCGTCCTGGTTCGCCGAGAGGTACTTCGTGATCGAGACGTCGGTCCCGACGGTGGCGAACAGCAACACTGCGTTGAGGATCATCGTCCCATAGGCGTAGATCCCGTACACGCTGGCGCCGAGCAGCCGGGTCAACAGGATGTTCAACAGGAACCCGACGACGTTGACGACGACGGTGCCGAGATAGTGCAGTGACGCGCCGTCGGCGACGGAGCGGAGATCGGCGATTCCGGCAGAGTCGTTCGACATCGTCGATGGATTCTCCGACATCCCCTTTTGTAGTGGGCCGGTTACCGTCCCCGCGGTCTCGAGACGCTACTGAGCTCCGCGCGCCGCTGGCGGTTCGCGCGGAGGCGGGACGACGGTCGGTCCAGCGGTCAGTATTCGAACGATGACTGTCGTCGCAACTCGTGATAATCGATCTGTAACTGGTCACCCACTCCGGGAGATCGCCGATAACAGGTTCGTAACAATGAGTGTTCGAGAAGAGTGACCGCTATGCGAAACGTCGTTTTGCTCTGTCTCGACTCCGTCAGGAAGGACACGTTCGACGCGTGCGCCCGGCGGCTCGACGGGCGGGCCGACCTGTCGTACGAGCAGTGTCGGGCCGCGAGCTCCTGGAGCGCCCCGAGCTACGCCAGCATGGTGACCGGGGCGCTCCCGCACGAACACGGCGTTCACACCCACGACCCGTCCGTCTCCGGGATCGATCGCTCGGAGACGCTCTTCGGGGACCTCGAGTCACACCGGGCGCTGGGGGTGAGTACGAACGTCTTCGCCGGCTCGCCGTACGGCTTCGACGCGTTCTTCGACGAGTTCGTCGACGTCACCGAGGCCTACCGGTTTCCGGAGGGAGCCGATCCGGTCGCCGTTCGTTCGGCCAGCGACCGGTCGGGACCGGCCGTCTACCTCGACTTCCTCCGTACCGCGCTCACCCACGATCGACCGCTGTACAGCCTCGCCAACGGCGTTACCGGCTTCCTCGATACGGTCTCCGAGGACGCGCCGATTCCGAAGCTGTTCGACGACGGCGCGCGCGCCGTCACCCGCACCTCGAGGCGGCTGATCGACGACACCGACGGACCGTTCGTCCTGTTCGGTTCGTTCATGGAGGCCCACACCCCGCTTCGGAACCTCCGGGCGTTCGACCGATCGCTTCACGCGGCGTCGAACGCGTTCACGACGGCCGATCGGACCGTCTGGGAACTGATGGAGACCCCCGAGGAGCACCGGGAGTTCCTCGAGACGCGCCGCGAGCTGTACGGCGCGGCGATCGACTACCTCGACCGGACGATCGCCGACTTCGTCGACTGGGTGCGGGCGAACACGGCCCGCGAGACGACGGTCGTGATCACCGCCGATCACGGCGAGAATCAGGGGTACAAGTGCGAGGACGGACTCGTCCGCCACAAGAGCAGCCTCTCCGAGGGACTGTTACACGTGCCGCTGCTCGTCGTCAATCCGCCCGAGGGCTACCCCGAAACCGAATCCGAGTTCGTTTCTCACCTCGAGTTGCCGTCGCTGCTCGCGGCGATGGCCCGCGACGAGGTCGTCGATCCCACGGCCGACCGCGTCGTCGCGGAACACGTCGGCATGAGCGCCGGTCCCGAACCGCCCGATCGACTGGAGTACTGGGATCGGCTGATGCGGGCGGCCTACGACGGATCGACGAAGTACGTCTGGGATTCGCTGGGGAGCCGCCGCGAGTACGAACTCGATCGCGACCGCCCGTGTTGGCAGCGCCGCGTCGGTGACGAGAGTGAGGCCCAGGGTGAAACGGACGGCTCGAGTGGCGACGAACTGCGATGGGCCGTCCCCGACTGGGCGACCGACCGGTTCGAGACCGACGCGATCGAGTCCAAGCGACGGGCACTCGAGGACGACGACGACGGCTCGACCGACGACGTCGACGCGGGCGTACAGGACCGCCTCGAGAAACTCGGCTACGTCTAAGGTAACAGCGGGATAATCGGTCGTCACGGGAGACTAACAAAGGACGATGTGAGTCACGGGTTCGAACACATGGCTACTCGATCCGTTCTTCCGGAGCGATACTCGCTCGAGAACCTCCAGAAGGTCGTTCGAAATCCCAGGCTCCTCCAGAAGGAACTGTTCACGCTCGGTCTGCGGATCAACTCGCGGGCGGCCCAGTTTCGAAACGAGCGCCGGGGAACCGACGACGGCGTCGATGTGATGGACGCCGACTGGGACAACCTGCTCATCCTCGACGGCTGTCGGCACGATATGTTCGCCGCCCAGTCGGACCTTGAGGGGACGCTCTCCCGGAAACGATCCCGGGGCAGCGATAGCTGGGAGTTCATGGAGGCGAACTTCGCTGGAAAGGACCTCCACGATACGGTGTACGTCACCGCTAACCCCCACGTCTACGAACTCGAGGGCGACGTGTTTCACGCGGTCGTTGACCTCCTGGATCGCTGCTGGGACGAGGACGCCCGGACCGTCCGGCCGGACGCGGTCGTCGAGGAGGCGATCGCCGCCCGCGACCGGTTCCCCGACAAACGGCTCATCGTCCACTTCATGCAGCCCCACTTCCCGTTTCTCGGCCCGACCGGGGAACAGTTCTCGCACAAGGGTCTCGAGCACCACCTGGACGACGACGAGCGCTCGAGCGCGCCCAACCCCTGGTTCGGACTCATCCACGACCGGAATATCGACGTCGAGACGGTCGTGGCCGCCTACCGGGAGAACCTCGATATCGTTCTTCCCCACGTCGAGTCCCTCCTCGAGGCGCTCGACGGAAAGAGCGTGGTGACCGCCGACCACGGAAACCTGATCGGCGAGCGGGGCGTTCCCGTGCCGATCCGGCTGTACGGCCACCCGCGCGGACTCCACGTCGATCAGTTGCTGACCGTTCCGTGGCTCGAGGTCGACGGCGCCACGCGCCGGGAGGTCATCTCGGAACCGCCGGTCGCGGCCGACGACGCGACGGATGCCGACGACGACGCGGTCGAGGATCGGTTGAGCGCGCTCGGCTACGTCTAGTCGCGGCCGGACGTCCGTCGAAGCAACCCGTCTGCCGCTCGGATAGACGCTCGCTGCGAGGGACAAACGCCTCCCGCCGGCTCTCGTCGTACCAGCCCACTATTTATCAAAACCATCCCCATAATACCAATCATAATTATACGTTTGGTCACGGTACAATGATATTCTGATTATTTTATTCAATAATCAAGAGAAGACTTATATAGGAAACGGAGAATTACAGCATCGTATGGCACGCGATCCTGCAGTATTGGATGATGGTGAATCCAGCGGCACGAACCCCGAGAGAGCGGATGACGGGGATAATAACACGTTACTTGACCGTCGCTCGTACCTGAAATTGGCGGGGGCAACGACGGCCGCGGCGACCGCAGTGACCGGAGCGACCGGCGCTGCGAGCGCGGCCGACTACGACGTGATTCGGGCCCAGGGACAGACGATCAACATCGGCAGCGGGGAAACGTTCGAGAACAAACTGATCGATCTCACGACCGGCAGCAGCGTGCTGTTGATGGTTAACGGAGCGAACTCGACGATCCGGAACGTCGGCTTCAAAGGCCTCCACCGGGGCGACGGGTTCATGATCTCGATCAACGCCGGCCGCGGCGACGTGCTCGTCGAAAACGTCTATCTCGGCGACGGGTCGACGAAGGAAGGTGCGGATTTCGTTCACGGGCCCGGCGCGGTCTTCATGCACCGGAACAACAACGCCGACGTGACGTTCCGCCGCTGTAACGTACAGGGGTGGCCGAACAACGCCTTCTACTGTTCGAACACCGCCCACGGCGGCAGCGCTCGATTCGAGTACTGTCTCGGCAAGAACAACGGCGTTTCGACGTACCGCGTCGCGAGCGGGAACGACGCGATCATCGGTTGCGTCGCGTACAACGACAACACCGACTACGGGCAGGGATACGGCGGCTACGGCGAGACGAACGGCCGCCCCGTCTGGGTCTGGAACGGCGGCACCGTGACCATCCGCGACTCGAACTTCTCCGACGGCCCGTACCCGTACGCGCTGGTCGCCGGCGCGAACAACTCGCCCGGCCGCGCCAATTTCGAGAGCGGCGGCTACAGCGGCAACATCCGTCGGGGCGCCGGCTCGACCGTCACCGTCGGCAGCGCCGTCTCGAGCGATCCCGATCTCTCGATTCCCGACGGCGTTCCCACGTCGGCCGAGGCGGCGGCCTCGGGCGGTGAGCAGCGAACCCGCGGCGACCACGAGAACCTCCAGCACACCTACGAGTTCGTCGCCCAAGGTGAGAGCGAGCCGACCGACTACTACTTCGAGGTCGAAGAAGGGCCGATCGAGCCTTCATCGTACAACGGCGCGACGATCGAACCGGAGTACATGTGGGTTAACGACGACGGCACGCGCGCTGCGGGCCGCGTCGTCGACGGCCGACACGCCTGGGAGTTCGATTCGCCGCTCGTCGACGTCACCGTCGACGGTCCGGCTACCCCCCTCGTCAACGACCGGCAGTCGAACCTCGATCGCTACCCGCGTTCGGGCGCAGCCGGCGACGACTGGAAGGGAGACATGCCGTGGCACGGCACCGACAGCGGATCGTCGGACGAACCCACCGACGGCGGTGGCGACGGAACCGACGGCAGCAACGACGGAAACACCGATGGTGGCGACGGGACGGACGACAGCGGTGACGGCGAACGCGCGTTCGAACACACCTACGAGTTCGTCGCCCAAGGTGAGAGCGAGCCGACCGACTACTACTTCGAGGTCGAGGAGGGCCCCATCGAGCCCTCCACGTACAACGGTGGGACGGTCGAGGAGTCCCGCATGTGGGTCAGCGACGACGGCACGCGCGCCGCGGGTCGCGTCGCCGACGGCCGCCACGCTTGGGAGTTCGACTCGCTACTCGTCGACGTCACCGTCGACGGCCCGGCCGAGCCGCTCGTCGACGACCGACAGTCGAACCTCGATCGCTACCCGCAGTCGGGTGCGACCGGCGACGGCTGGAAGGGTGACATGCCGTGGCACAAGTCGTTCGAACACACCTACGAGTTCGTCGCCGAGGGCGAGAGCGAGCCGACCGACTACTACTTCGAGGTCGAAGAAGGACCGATCGAGCCCTCCACGTACAACGGTGGGACGATCGAGGAGTCCCGCATGTGGGTCAGCGACGACGGCACGCGCGCCGCGGGCCGCGTCGCCGACGACCGCCACGCCTGGGAGTTCGACTCGCTGCTCGTCGACGTCACCGTCGACGGCCCGGCCGAGCCGTTCGTCGACGACCGACAGTCGAACCTCGATCGCTACCCGCAGTCGGGTGCGACCGGCGACGGCTGGAAGGGCGACATGCCGTGGCACGCCGCTGACGACCCCGAGCACACGCTGTTGATCGACGGCGTTGGTATCATCGGCAAGACCAGCTACGACTTCCGCGTCAGCGGCGACGCCGAACCGACGAACTACCAGGGCGCGTCGATCAACGACGACACGTCGATCGTCGACGGACGCGTGGGCGGTTCGCTGCGGGGCTGGCGCGACGCCTTCGAGTTCAGCGGCGACCTCGAGTCGCTCACGATCAACGGCTCGGCCCGCGTCTACCTCGACGACGAGCGGGTCGATCCCAACGAGTACGGCGAGGAACTCGACCACGTCCTCACGGTCGTCAGCAACGGCTCGCCTGCGAGCTACGAGGTGAGCGTCGACGGACGGATCGCGGCGATCGCCGGCGACGACTCGAGCGAGGCGGCCTCGATTCGGGACGGACAGACGGCCGTCGGCTCGATCGACGCCGGCTACCACCGGTTCCGCTACTCGGGATCGGTGACGGATCTCGCGTTTGACGAAGGAACGGCGTTCGTCTACGCTGATCAGGACCGAATCACCCCCGACGACTACTGAACCGAGCCGGCGAGGATCCGCCGCCCGAACCGCGGGCGGTCCGCGCTAGAACGATTCCGTTTTTTCCGCCCGAACCACCGCTTTCACGACGTCCGTCGCCCGTTTGACCGCGGCGCCGCTCTCGACGAACACGAGCGTTCGCGGCGGTTTCGTCGCTTTCGGACGGACGCGTAACTCGAGGTCCTCGGCAGCCTCGGCCGCGACGTCCTGTCCCGTCTCGAACTCGAGTCGGGCCCTATCCTCGTGGACGAAGACGCGCGCGATCCGTTCGTCGTCGTCCGAGCGAGGGGGCGCGAGCGCCACGTCGTAGGCGCGCGCACCGTCGGTCGTCGGCTCGACGTCGCGGTCGGCGTTCGCGACCTCGATCGACGCGAGTTCGTCGTCCTCACGGCCGTCGAGTTCGGAGGCGAGCAGTTCGGCGATTCGGCGACCGTCGGTGATCCGCTCCTCAACCATACACCCGGTCGGGCGGCCTGGAACTAACGCCCTTCGGCTTCCGCGTCGGCGAGGGCCTCCCGCGCGACGGGAACCAGTTCGCTCACGTCGACGCCCTCCCGCCGGGCGTAGACGACCGCGGCGGCCTCGATGGTCAGGCCGAGGTCGTCCTGCAGTTGGTTGATGGCGCCGACCGCCTCGTGTTTCTCCATCCCCTCGGCGACGAGCGCGTCGAGGACGCGTTCGAACGCCGAGCGCTCCTGTAGGAGTTCCTCGTCAGGGACGAACTCGTCGGGGACGGTCACCTCGCCGGGATCGAACGTGGCCTCGAGGGCGTCGTCGGTGCGCTCGAGGAGGCCGTCCTGGGTGGCGACGTCGATCAGGCGTTTCGACTGGTCGGGCGAGAACCAGTCGCGGTCGAGCGAGAGCGCGACCACGAACTCGTTTTCCTGGAGGCGCCGGGTGCCGTTCTGGATGAACGGGGCGGCGACCGCGACGCGAAGACTCATAGAATGTGGTCGCCGGAACGACGAGATAACGGTGGCGGTTCCGCGCCGCCGTCGCGGACGCGGAGGACGGCGTCAGTCCGAGGCGCGCCCGCTCCCGCCGTTACGATCGGCTCGAGACGGCGGCGGGAACTCAGCGGCGGCCGGTTCCGGCGTCTCCGGCAGGACGCAGCGCTCGGGTTCCTGGTTGACGTGTCGGTAGCGATCGGGGGCGTTCGCGAGTGGGTGGGCCGGGTTCTGTCCGCTGTCGATGCGCGCGGCCCTGACCTCGCCGAACCCGGTGAGCCGGGCTTCGATACCGCGCCAGTGGTTGTGCGACGCGGGCGGGATCGAGACCGGACGCGGCGATTTGCCGTCCGGATGGTTCGTCGCAAGGATAGTGCTGTTGACGTTGCTGGCCAACGAGTCGTGGTCCACGAGCACGCCGACGCAGGCGTCTCGCGGCGCGCGAGCGGCGAGGACGTCGAGACCGAGATGGAGCGCCCGATACTCGGCGACGTTGTTGTCCGGGGGCGCGTCCGCGGTCGCGACGCGGGCGACGCGGGTGCCGTCGCGCGTTTCGATAACAGCGCCCAGTCCGCCGCCGGACTCCCGGAAGGAGCCGTCGGTGGCGACGTAGAAGTCCCGGTGATGGGTGCGCGGGGGGTGGGCGATGTGCGGTGTGGGCGACTCGTCGAACAGGTCCCGCAGGTTGGACCGGCCGTGAGCGGCCATACGAACGACTAAGCCACTCGCCAACTTAACTATTCTGTCCGCGATAACATATACCACATACCTGCGGTACTGTGTACTACTGTAACAACCGTAGAACGAATCCGTCTCGTTGACGGCAGCACATCCGGAGAGAACGTCCCCACCTTGCCGCCGTGATCACGGTGCTTAGGGAGCGGTATTCGGGAATCAACCGGTCCCGAACCGCGAAATCTCGAGCGGACGGTCGTCCCGGGTTCGTGAGCGTCGGCGTCATCGGTCGAGCCGCCCGACGTCGGTCGGCTCCGATCGCCTGGTGCTATCAGTCGGTGATATCGGATACCGGCCCGCCATCGGCGGGTTTTGGGACGGCACGAGCGAACTGTTCAGCCGATCGCCCCTATCTGTGTTGGCAGTAGGTGTAATATGGCTGGACGCCTTGATCGAGTATGAACGACGCGAACGCCACCCGGATGGAAGCCGCCTGCTCTCTTCTCGCCGAGTCCGAACGTCGATACCTGCTCTACCAGCTCGCCGAGAACCGCGGTGCCCACCTCGAGGACGTCGTCACCCGGATCGCCGCCTGGGAGTTCGACGTCCACCCGGTCGAGATCGACAAGGAGGACCGACAGCGGGTCTATGTCTCGCTGGTTCACAACCACCTCCCGCGACTCGCCGACTACGACATCATCGAGTACGACCTCCGCAACGGCGACATCGTCCTCGCTGACGGGTTCGACGATATCAAGCCGCTACTCGAGCAGTTTCGGCAAACCGAGGAAGAGCCGGAGATCCGCGAACTGCCGTCGCTCTAACCCTCGAACATCGCGGTAACGCAACTCGTCGTACAGCGGCCGTCCATTCCGTACAGCGTCCGATCTTTTTCGATCCCGTTCGTCGACCCCGTTTCGAATCGAAACGCGTAGAACCGTGCCGACGAGACGGCCGGTATGAGCCGCTTTCGCGATCTCGTTCGCTTTCTCGCGCTCGCAACCGTTTGGGGCTCCGCGTTCGTCGCGATCAGCGCCGGCCTCGACCACTTCCCGCCGGTGTTGTTCGCCGCCTTTCGGTACGACATCGCGGGCGTCCTGATGCTCGCCTACGCCGCTGTCGCGGTCGACGACTGGCGACCCCGCGACCGCGGCGAGTGGTCGCTGGTCGCCGTCGGTGCCGTCCTGTTGATCGCGGCCTACCACGCCTTCCTCTTCGTCGGCCAGCAACACACGACGGCGGCCGCGGCCGCGATCGTCGTGAGCCTCTCGCCGGTGCTGACCACCGGGTTCGCTCGCCTGCTCGTCCCCTCGGACGCGCTTTCCCCAGTCGGCGTCGGCGGCCTCCTAGTCGGCCTGCTCGGCGTCGCGGTCGTCGCGCGCCCCGATCCCTCGAACCTGCTGTCGGTCGACGCCGTCGCGACGGGGCTCGTCTTCTGTGCGGCGGCCGCCTTCGGACTGGGGAGCGTCCTCACCCGCCGGATCGACGCCTCGCTCCCGATCGAGACCATGGAGGCCTGGTCGATGATCGGCGGCGCCCTCCTGATGCACGGCGTCAGTCTGGTGCTCGGCGAACCGCTCGAGCCGTCGACGTGGACCCATCCCGAAGCGCTCGGCGCGCTGGGCTACCTGTCGCTGGTCGCCAGCGCGCTGGGCTTTCTGCTCTACTTCGATCTGCTCGAGCGGCTGGGCGCCGTCGAGATCAACATGGTCTCCTACGTCGCGCCGATCGTCGCCGCGTTGGTCGGCTGGCTCTACCTTGGGGAAGTCGTCGACGCGACGACGGCTGCCGGCTTCGGCTTCATCGCGGTCGGCTTCGTCCTCGTCAAGCGACGGGCGCTGCGCGAGGAGTTCGGACACGCGCTGGATCTGGGTCGATCGTCGAGCGAGTAAGCCGACGACCGATCGGAAACTCCCGCGGCCGGCGTACGGCGCGGGTCGAGAGAGAGACTCGAGTAGCTATCGGCTGGTATCCCATCGATAGTGAGGCTCAGTTCAGACGCCGCTCCGAGAAACGACTGCTCGTCGATCGAAAACCGCAAAAAATAACGCGTCCAGCCCGAGGGTGCGATTACTGGAAGCCGATCCGACTGTCGCGGCGACCCGTCGGTCCGGGGCCGCCCGATCCGCCGCCCTGGAACTCCTCTTCGATCTGCTCGTAGTAGTCCAGGATGTCGTCCGTGATCGTCGGCCGAACGTTCTCCATGGCCTGCCGGAAGTGGCGCATCTCGACGATGTCGGCCTCCTCGTCCTCGCGCAGCGCCTCGATGGCCGCCTCGCGGGCGATCGACTCGAGGTCGCTGCCGACGTAGCCGTCGGTGATCTCGGCGATCTCGCGCAGCGTGACGTCCGCGGCCAGCGGCGTGTTCTCGGTGTGGATCTCGAGGATGCGTTCGCGGCCGTCGACGTCGGGTTCGCCGATCATGACCAGCCGGTCGAACCGCCCCGAGCGCAGCAGCGCGGGGTCGATCATGTCCGGTCGGTTGGTCGCGCCGATGACCATCACGTTCTCCATCTCCTCGAGCCCGTCGAGTTCCGTCAGGAGCTGGTTGACGACTCGCTCGGAGACGTTCGAGCCGGTTTCACCGCCCCGTCCCGGCGCGAGCGCGTCGAGCTCGTCGAAGAAGATCACCGTCGGGGAGACCTGCCGCGCCTTGCGGAAGGTCTGCCGGATGGCCTTCTCCGATTCGCCGACCCACTTCGAGAGGAGTTGCGGACCGCGCACCGAGATGAAGTTCGCGTTGGTCTCGTTGGCGACCGCTTTCGCCATGAGCGTCTTCCCGGTGCCCGGCGGCCCGTACAGCAAGACGCCGGCTGGCGGATCGACCCCCAGCCGGTCGAACCGCTCGGGGTTCGAGAGGGGCCACTCGACGGACTCCTGGACCTGCTCCTTGGCGGAGTGGAGGCCGCCGACGTCGTCCCAGGAGATCTTCGGGAGTTCGACGAGCACCTCCCGCATCGCCGAGGGCTCGACCTCGTTCAAGGCGCCGCGGAAGTCCTGGCGCTTGACGATCATCCGGTCGATCAGGCTCGGCGGGATGTCCTCCTCGTCGAGATCGATCTCGGGGAGGTACCGGCGCAGGGCCTTCATCGCGGCTTCCTTCGTCAGCGACTCGATGTCGGCGCCGACGAAGCCGTGGGTCTCGTCGGCCAGGTGGCCGAGGTCGACGTCGTCAGAGAGGGGCATCCCACGGGTGTGGATCTGGAGGATCTCCTCGCGGCCGACTTCGTCCGGGACGCCGATCTCGATCTCGCGGTCGAACCGGCCCGGCCGGCGCAGTGCGGGGTCAACCGAGTCCACGCGGTTGGTCGCCGCGATGACGATGACCTGACCGCGGGACTCGAGACCGTCCATCATGGTCAGCAACTGGGCGACGACGCGGCGCTCGACCTCGCCGGTGACGTCCTCCCGTTTGGGTGCGATGGAGTCGAGTTCGTCGATAAAGATGATCGACGGCGACTCCTCGGTCGCGTCCTCGAAGATCTCCCGTAACTGCTGTTCGGACTCGCCGTAGTACTTCGAGATGATCTCCGGCCCCGCAATCGAGAAGAAGCTCGCGGAGGTCTCGTTGGCGACGGCCTTCGCGAGTAGGGTCTTCCCGGTGCCCGGCGGCCCGTGGAGCAGGACGCCCTGCGGGGGCTCGATGCCGAGCTTCTTGAAGATCTGCGGGTGTTTCATCGGGAGTTCGACCATCTCCCTGACCCGCTGGATCTCGCTTTGCAGACCGCCGATGTCCTCGTAGGTAATGCCGCCGCCGGTCTTCTCGAAGCCCGAAATTGGCTCCTCGCGAAGCTCGACGTCGGTGTCCTCGGTGATGAGGACCACGCCCTCGGGTTCCGTCTCGACGGCGATGAGCGGAATCGCCTGGCCGGGCGACCGCATGAACGGATGGTTCGTCGAGGACATGACCGGGACGATGTCGCGACCAACGACCGGCCGCTTCAAGATCTGTCGTTTCACCATGCCGGCGGCGTCGGAACCGAACTGGACCGACGCCTCCTCGGGGGGTGCGAGGGTGAGCTTATCCGCTTTCGTGGCTTCTGCCTTGCGGATCGTTACGCGTTCGCCGATCCCCACGTCGGCGTTCTGACGGGTGAACCCGTCGATGCGGACCGTATCGGTGTTCCAGTCCTGCCGGTCGGCGCGCCACACCTTCGCGGCGGTGGTGTCGGCGCCTTCGATTTCGATGATGTCGCCCGGACTCAGCTTCAGATGCAACAGCGTGTCCGGGTCGAGTCGGGCGATACCACGACCCGAGTCGTTCGGGTACGCCTTCGCAACCTCCAGTTGAACTTCGTTCATGATTCGGGATGGACGGCGATGTCAGTGGTTCCGCTTCGTGAGCGGATAGGTTTTTTGCTAGCCTACGTCGTTGCCTGTGCTAGTTGATACCATATCTAACTGATACGGCAGCGCACATAGATGTACCGGCATCGGTCGGTTTTGGTGGTACCGACACCGCCTCGAGAACGCGGCGCGGCACCGATCGTCCTCCATGGGAGTCGCGCCGAGAGGATGCCTTTTTGATCGTTCCACCCGGCGACCTAGCTATGCAACTCCTCGCGTTCGACGGCCGCATGGGCGCAAGCGGCGATATGATCCTCGCCGCCTTGCTCGATGCCGGCGCCGATCCCGACGCCCTCGAGGCCGTGACGGACGACCTCGCGGTGGCGTACGAAATCGACGAGACGGTCAAGTGCGGCATTTCGTCGACGACGGTCGACGTGTTCCTGACCGACGATTCGGCGGCGGATCCCGGCGGGCACGACGGCGACGGGGAGTCCAGCGGCGACGGCGGCCACGGTCACGACCACGGCGATACCGACCACGACGCACACGAGCACGGCCATAACCACGCACACGAGCACGGCGACGACGGACACACTCACGCCGACGAGGACGCTCACGCTCATTCCGACGGAGATGACGTCCGCGCCGAGGGACACGGCCCCCACCGGAGCTACCGCGAGGTCCGCGACATCGTCGCGGGGATGGACCTCGAGCCGGCGGTCGAACGCGACGCACTCGCCATCTTCGAACTACTCGGCGAGGCCGAGGCCAGCGTCCACGGCGAGTCCATAGCGGAGATCCACTTCCACGAGGTGGGCGCCGACGACGCCATCGCCGACGTGGTCGGTGCCGCCCTGCTCGTCCACGACCTCGAGCCCGATCGGATCGTCACGACGCCGCTCGCGACGGGCGGCGGCAGCGTCTCGATGAGCCACGGCGAGTATCCCGTCCCGACGCCGGCCGTCGTCGAGATCGCCGAGCGAGCGGACTGGCCGCTTCGTGGCGGCCCCGTCGACGCCGAACTGCTGACGCCCACCGGCGCGGCGATTCTGGGCCACTTCGCCGACGGCGTCGACTCGTTGCCCTCGCTCGATCTCCGCGGGGTCGGCTACGGTGCCGGCGGCTACGACCTCGATCCCCACCCGAACGTTCTCCGTGTCCTGGTCGGCGACGCGCAGGGGGAACTCGTGAAGGACGACATCGCCGTCCTCGAGACGAACCTCGACGACGCGACGCCGGAGGTGTTGGGCGGCCTGCAGGAGACGCTGGCCACCGCGGGCGCGCGGGACGTTTCGATTCTGCCGGCGACGATGAAGAAGTCCCGCCCCGGCCACCTCGTGAAGGTGATCTGCAAGCCCGCGGATCGGGAACGGGTCGCTCGAGCGCTGGCCGAAGAGACCGGAACGCTAGGCGTGCGGGACGCCGGCGCGACCCACCGGTGGATCGCGAATCGGGCGTTCGAGACGGTGGCCCTCGAGATCGACGGCGAAACCTACGAGGTGACCGTGAAAATCGCCAGCGACGCGGACGGCGAGATGTACGACGTGAGCGCGGAGCACGACGACGCGCTGGCGGTCGCGCGCGAGACCGACGTTCCGATCCGCGAGGTCACCCGCCGTGCGGAGCGAGCGGTGCTGGACGAACAGGGCCACTAGAAAATCGGAATCAGCGGCGCTCGGAAGCCACATCCCGGAGCGGCGTATCCGCTCGAGTTAGTCGTCCTCCGTCTCGGTATCGATATCGATCTCGATCGATTCGTCATCGGTCCAGTTCGACGATTGCGTGACGTCGGTGGAGCTACTGGTCACTGACGAGCTGGAGACCGTCGTCGACGAAACGGTCGACTGCGAGACGCTCGTCCCGCTCTCGCTCGTTTCGCTCGTGGACGTAACGGACGATGTCGACGTCTGAGCGCCGTTTTCGGAGACCGACGTCACGGAAACCGAGACGTCATTATCGGCGTCGACGATCACTTCGATATCGGTCGCACCGGTGTCGGAATCGGTCGCGTGGATCACTGCACCCCAGGGGAACGACTCGACGGCTGCACCGTCCGCAGTCGCTTCCTCGTCGTGCATATCCGTCGCATTGGGGGCCGTTATCGTCGATATCGAAACGTCATCGTCGGCGTCGACGATCACTTCGACGTTGGTGTCGCCGGTTTCGGCGTCGGTTTCGTGGATTACCGTACCCCACGAGAATTCGGTTTCTGTCATGGTTTCTGATGTGTTTTCGGTCGAATCGCTTACGGGGTCGCCGGGTGCAGCGATCACCGTTGCACCCGCGGCGACGACCGCCGCTGCCGCGAGTCCGATCGTCAGCGCCATCGCGGTTCGTTGGTTCATAGTTCAGTTAGCACACCGAGGCACGTTGCCCGTCCCCAGCGACTCACTCGTCGGCAGATTCGGGCATTAATCAATAGAACTGTTTCGCCGATATGCGTCTGCTAACCGACGGCTAACGCGACGGCATCGGTTCGCGAGACCGACGTATGAAACGGCCCTACGACGAGTTACTCGGCGTTTTTCACATCCGCACGCGATCGAACGCGGTCCCGGATCGGAGAGCGTGTTCTCGCTGTGCTTTCGGCCGTGACTAGATCGTTACTCACGACCTATTCCGACGAACCGTCTACCGTTGGCTGCTCGGGAGCACAACTGCGGTCCGCGGCGATCCGGACGGCTAAAAATAAGTGAACGAAGCCGGGTGTCTCTAGAACAAGTCGACTTCGAACTCGTTCTCAGCGTCTTGGTCGGCGTCCTGGTTGATTTCGCCTTCGTTCTCGGCCTCGGCCTCACCGTACTGCACGTTGGTGTTCGACTGGTCTAGGTTGTTCTCGGCCGTGGCGTCGCCGAACACTGCGTAGGCGGCGTTACCGCCCTGCAGGCCGACGTTCGTCTGGTCGACGTCCTGGGACTGCTTGACGTCCGCGTCTGCCTTCTGGTAGAGGTCCGCGTCTTGGTTGGTATCCTGATCGACGTCGTTGACCTGTGCAGCCGCACCGCCTGCGAATACGAAGCTACACGCCAGTGCGATCGCCAGCAGCATCGAGATTGCGCGTTTCATTGTTGATCAGGTAGTTAGAAGACGTC
Source organism: Haloterrigena salifodinae (assembly GCF_003977755.1). Lineage (NCBI taxonomy): Archaea > Methanobacteriati > Methanobacteriota > Halobacteria > Halobacteriales > Natrialbaceae > Haloterrigena > Haloterrigena salifodinae. Next base: position 312,795 of record NZ_RQWN01000001.1, on the reverse strand, counting down.
GAACTCGAACTCGTTCTCAGCTTCCTGGTTGGCGTCCTGGTTGATTTCGCCTTCGTTCTCGGCTTCAGCGACACCGATTTGCGCGTTGTTGTTGGTCTGGTCTAGGTTGTTCTGGGCCGTGGCGTCTCCGTACGCAGCGTACGCGACGTTACCGCCCTGCAGGCCGACGTTCGTCTGGTCGACGTCCTGGTACTGCTTGACGTCCGCGTCCGCCTTCTGGTAGAGGTCCGCGTCTTGGTTGGTATCCTGATCGACGTCGTTGACCTGTGCAGCCGCACCGCCTGCGAATACGAAGCTACACGCCAGTGCGATCGCCAGCAGCATCGAGATTGCGCGTTTCATGGTTGATCATTGGGCACCCACACACGCATGGACGCTCGAGCACCACTCCATCGTGACCGATTCGCGTCGCACGGATCGCGAATCCAGCCGTCTCGAGCGTCCAACGTGCCGTGTTGCCCAGTCGGGACAACAGCCGGGTTCCGTATTAAACCGCCCAACGGTTACGATGTATAGCCGATATTGCGGACAGTTACAATCGTTAGGATGTGTGGGAAATATAATGAAATGTGTGTAATATTTGCGCAGATGCGGATAGATATTCGCTACTACCGGAATTTCCCGCAGAACTGATTCCGCGCCGTCTTCGAAATAGCCCGTGTAGAACGGTTGTAACTTTGATCGCGACGTCGTAATAGTCTCTGCGACGAGAACAGTTTGTCGCCGTGAACGAGCGTGCGCTCATCGATACCGTCGGTTCGAAGGCCTCGAGAGTCGATTAAGCACCGCTCTGAGGTCGCGTGATGCCGGCATCGTCGCGTCTACACACTGGGACTCATCGCGCGAGAATTGCTGGTCCGGCAGCGGTGATGGATCGATCGGCTCCGAGACCCGCGGCTCCCGTCCCCGGCGCTGATCGTCGGTGTCCCCTTCTCGGCCCGTCCGGTGAGCGTCGGACCGCATCGCGTCGAGAGGCGCCGCGATCGCTCCCACGACAGCCGTCGCGCCGTGCTGATCGCGGCCGCCGTTGAAGCCGACCTCTCCTCGCCATCGATGATAACCGTTCACGTTCACTGTCGATTACCGCGCGCTGGATCTCCCTTCGATCGTGAAACGGTCATTCGATCACTACTACCGTCGGTAGTTTTGGATTTCGCTGTCGACGAAGCTTCTCGAACCAAAGAATTTCGAGCGCAAGTCGACTGTAGTGGCGTATCGCGTGTCGATCCGTCGATACCTCCGGACGGCGGCGCGTAATCTACCGTTCGAGTGGTCGTCTGACGGAGGTAGACGGTCGTTTCCGCGAGTAGCGGCGGAGTTCTAGTTAGTAGGGCGACTAATACGTTTTCCAACCTGTAGATAACAAAGTCTGTCTTTGGGATAGGACCGTTCGCGTCGAATCGTTCAGCAACAGAACAAACTCACGATCGAAAATCAGAGCTACCATGACAGAAGAAGACACGAGACGCTCACGGTATACGACAGTATTGATGGCCTGTATCGTTTCCATATCGATGCTGGCCGCCGGCGCGCCAGCCGCGATGGCGGGCGGCAACGACGACGTTCAGGCCGATTCGGTTCACGCGCTCGAGGACGGCGAAGACCTCTACCTGGTCTTCGGCGCCGATCTCAACGAAACGAGCCTTGAGGAGTATATCGACGCTCACGCGTCCGAGGAACTGAACGCGGACCAGATGAGCAACACCGAGGTCGTCCAGCACCAGAACGTCGACCAGGTGAACATCAACGAGCAGGGTGAGGCGGTGTCGATCGCGATCGACGGCGGCGAGGCGACCGCCATCCAGGAAGCCAACCAGCTCAACGCCAACTCCCAGACCGGCGAGGCGTCGGCCGAGAACAACGTCGTCAGCAGCCAGACGACTCAGTTCGAAGACGTCGGCACCGTTTACATGATCATGGGCGACGACGGCAGCCAGCAGTTCAACGGCTGGGGCGTCGCCACGGAGAAAGGCGACAAAAAGACCGTCACGCAGTCCGCCGAGGCCAGCGTGACCCAGACCCAGGACGTCGCGCAGGGGAACTACAACGAACAAAGCGTCGCCTTCGCCCTCGCCGCGGAGAACAGTTCGGCGACGGCCCTTCAGCAGACCGACCAGCACAACCAGAACCTGCAGGAAGGTGCCGCCAACGCGTCGAACATCTACGCCGGCCAGGGTGAATACACCGAGCAGAACGCGAACAGTTGGCTGACTCAGCAGCAGGCCGTCGAACAGACGAACGTCAACGAACAGGGTGCCGCCGTCGCCATCGCCGTCGGCGAGAACAGCACCGCGACGGCGATCCAGGTCACCGACCAGACCAATCTCAACGAACAGACCGGCTCCGCCAACGCCGCCAACCTGCTCGCCTCGATGGGAGAAATGAACGTCGCGTCCGCCGGCGACAGCAGCGTCGTCGACACGGAGACGCCGTCGAAGAACAAGAAGGACAAGGACGACTCCCAGACCGCGACGACCAGCGTCGAGCAGGAGCAGGCCGTCGAGCAGCTTAATATCAACCTCCAGAACACCGCGGTTGCCATCGCTGTCAACGACAGCGAGGCCGAGGCCGTCCAGATGGCCTCCCAGCAGAACTACAACGCACAGATTGGCACCGCCGCTGCGCTCAACGTGTACGCGTCGCCGGGGTACACGTACGACTCCGAGGCGCAGACCTCGAGTACGACCGTCACCATCGGCGGCAACGACGTCGAGAACGCGCCGGGGATGTCCTACGACTACGACACCAGCGCCGAGCAGAACAGCGACGTCACGCAGGACGCGACGGCCGCCCTCGAGCAGACCCAGTTCGTGACCCAGGAGAACGTCAACGAACAGCACTCGGCGATCGCCGTCGCCGAGGATGACGGGGACGCCGCCGCGACGCAGGTGAGCATGCAGGAGAACGAGAACGTCCAGATGTCCGCCGTCGCCGCGACGAACGTCTGGATCGCGCCGTAACGGCGATTCCCGATCGATCGCTTTTTCTCTTCGACGACCGCGTCGCCGACGTAGCGCCTCGAGTCGAGACGACCCTGACTCGAGCCGAACCGAGACGAGCCCGACCGAGCCGATCGTAATTGGGACGACTCCGACTCGAGTCGATCCGAACCGGGACGAGCGAATCAGTCTCGATCGTCAGAAGTCGGTTAGCAGCCGCTGTTACTCTCAGTCTCCGTCTACGTCCGCATCCGACGACTTCGAGGTTGCGTCGTCGGTGGTGCCGGTGTCGTCCGTACCGTCGTCGGTGGTGCCGGTGTCGTCGCTATCGTCATCGGTGCGGTGCTCCGAGAGCGCTTCGTCGATCGTCAACTCGCCGGCCGCGACCCGTCGAGCCAGCACCTCGTCGATCGCCCGGTTCTCCTCGCTTTGCTCGCGCGAGCGATCCTTGATCACCTGTAACTCGCCGGCGGTCGGTTCGATATCCCGCGAGTCGATGACCTCCCCCTCGAGCCGAGCGATGTTGGCCGCCGCGAGGACGTCGCCCATCCCCCGCGAACCGGTTCCGAGGTACGGCGTCGTCCCCGTCTCGTCGACGAGTTCGACCGTCACGTCCTCGAGTTCGTTGACGAGTTTGGCGCTCTGGAGGCGGGCGCCGTCCCCGACGCGAACTACCGGATTGGTCGCCTCGTCGGCCTCGCGCTGGATCACGTCCACGGCGTCGGAAAGGGGCACCTGAAAGGCGGCGACGACCATCTCCCCCGCGAGGACGGCGATACCGGGTTTCCGGCCCGGATCGACGCCGATGATGGTTCGGCCGCCGTTGCCCCGAACCGCGGTCAGGGCCTGGTCGACGGCGCGTCGCGGATGGTCCGGATCGGCGACGACAGTCGTCACGGTCGCGAAGTCGTCGGCGTGGTCGGCGCCGGTGACGACCACCGACGTCCGCTCCGGGAGTTCCTCGTCGGGCTCGACGGTCGTGAACTGGGTCCCGCGCTCCCGGAGCTCGTTGACGACGCCGTGGTACACCTCGAAATCTGCTGTGGCGACGACGATCACGCCTCGAGGTTCGTCTTCCGGAGGAATAAACGTACAGCAACCGCTCACGCGTCGTTCGACGCACCCGTCCGCGGCTCATCGTTCGATATCGTCTCAACGTATATATCTTGACTCGACGATTTTCCACTACAGATGACCGTCAGCGAGATTAGTTACTGTCCTTTCTGCGGATCCGCCGAAATCAAGCGGAGCGAAACGGCACATCGAGGGCCCGAAACGTACTATAACTGCCCGAACTGTGGTCGCGTCGGAACCACCGGCATCGGTCGTTCACCGGCCGGATGAACGATTAATCGTCTTCTCGCGAGCGCTCTCGCGTCCGATAGCGAACGCGTATCGGTCCCACCGAAGCGTCCGTTCGGTCCTCTGTCGCGACTTGGCGATCAGGACCGTCTCACGTCCGCTCGAGGCCGCTCGACTGTCCGCGATCGCTCACCGGCCCGTTTCGGGGGCTTTTTGCGGGCCACCTGCCAACTCGAACCGTGAACGACGAGGCGATACCGACCGGCTGTGGGCCGGTCGACGAGTTACTCGGCGGGGGGTTCGAACGCGGAACCGTCACGCAGGTGTACGGCCCGCCCGCGGCGGGGAAGACCAACCTCGCGCTGTCGGCGGCCGTCGAGACGGCCGTCGCCGGCGGGACCGCGGTCTACGTCGACACCGAGGGCGTCTCGGTCGACCGCTTCCAGCAACTGCTATCGGCCCGGGTCGACGACGAGGACGTCGAGGCCGTCGCCTCGCGGATCGTCATCGAGGACGCCGTCGACTTCGAGGAACAGTCCGAGGCCGTCCGGGACACCGAGGAGTTCGCCGAACGCGCGGACCTGATCGTCCTCGACAGCGCGACCGGTTTCTACCGCCTCGAGCGCACCGGCGAGAGCGACGGCGGCGAGGCGCTGCGCAGCGTCGCCCGACAGGTGACTCACCTCCTCTCGTTGGCCCGCAAGCACGACCTCGCGGTGGTCCTGACGAACCAGGTCTTCGCCGATCCCGACGCCGACCGCACGCGCGCGCTCGGCGGCAACACGTTAGAGCACTGGACCGGCGTCGTCCTCCGCCTCGAGCGGTTCCGGGGCGGGAACCGACGGGCGACGCTGGAGAAACACCGCTCGAAGGCGGTCGGCGAGTCCGTCCAGTTCCGAATTACGGATCGGGGACTCGAGGGTGGCGACGAGTCGATGCGTCAGTAACGCGAGCTTTCGGTTACGATAGCCGCCTCCCAAACAGTTACCGGGCCGACCAACCAATTGGATTACATGATAGGCGGTTCCGGACGCGTCGAGGAACTACTCGCATCGATGACCCGCGAGGAGAAACTGCGCCTCGTGAGCGGCCGCGACGATCCCGCGGGGACGGCGACGGGCTACCTGCCCGGCGTCGAGCGACTCGACGTTCCGCCCTTCCGGCTGGTCGACGGCCCGCTCGGGGTTCGCGCCGAGGGAGAGCGGGCGACGGCGTTTCCGGCGTCGATCGCCGTCGCGGCGACGTTCGACCCCGACCTCGCGCGCGAGAAGGGCGCGGCGATGGCCCGCGAGGCGCGGGCGCTCGAGCAGGACGCGCTGCTCGCGCCTGGCGCGAACCTGATCCGGGTCCCCCACTGCGGACGGAATTTCGAGTACTACTCGGAGGAGCCGCTGCTGGCCGCCGAAACGACAGCGGGCGCGGTCGACGGGATCCAGAACGAGGACGTCGTCGCGACGGTCAAACACTACGTCGCGAACAACCAGGAGACCGACCGCGTCCGCGTCAGCAGCGAGGTCGACGAACGGACGCTTCGGGAACTATATCTGCGACCGTTCCGGGCGGCCGTCGAAGCCGGTGCCGGCTCCGTGATGACCGCCTACAACCGCGTCAACGGGGCGTACATGAGCGACCACGACCGCCTCGTCGACGACGTACTCAAGGGCGAGTGGGAGTTCGACGGCTACGTCGTCTCGGACTGGTACGGCACCGAAAGCACCGTCGGCGCCGCGAACGCCGGCCTGGACCTCGAGATGCCCGGGGTCGCGATCGATGGCGGATTCGATGGCGACGGGGACAATGGGGACGATGGAGACGAGGAGGACGGCTCGTTCGACGGGGCCGACCTCGAGGGCGAGGCCGCCGAGATAATGGGCGGACTCCCCGACGGAACGCGGGGCGACTTGTTCGGCGACCCGCTGGCCGACGCCATCGACGCCGGCGAGGTGCCGGCCGAGCGGCTGGACGACATGGTTCGGCGGATTCTCGGGCAACTCGAGCGGATCGGTCGCCTCGAGAACGACGCCGGCGATCGAAGCGCCGGCAGTGACGGTGACGGCGATGGCGACGGCGACGACGCCGGAGCGATCGATACGCCCGCCCACCGTGACCTCGCCGAGCGGATCGCCGTCCGGGGGACCGTCCTGCTCGAGAACGACGGCGTTCTCCCGCTCGAGGATGGGGCCGACATCTCCGTCGTCGGCCCGAACGTCCACGAGGCGAAACTCGGGGGCGGCGGCTCCTCGGAGACGACGCCGTTCCGGTCGACGAGTCCGGCGGCCGGGATGGAGTCGCGGGCCGACGGTGCGGTGACGGTCGCCCGCGGCTGCGAGCCGATTCCGGACCTCTCGCTGTTCGACGCGCTGCCGTTCGTCGACGGCGAGGTGCCCGACGAGCCGGAGGCGGACGCGGGGGTCGGAATCGACGCTGACGAGCCCGCTATCGACGCCGCGGTCCGAGCCGCCGCCGACGCCGATGTCGCGGTTGTCTTCGTCCGCGACCGGACGACCGAAGGGAAGGACCGGGACTCGCTGCGGTTGCCCGGCCGGCAGGACGAACTCGTCGAAGCGGTCGCCGACGCGGCCGCGGCGACGGTCGTCGTGGTGCAGTCGAGTGGTCCCGTCAGACTCCCGTGGCGCGACGCGGTCGACGCCGTCCTCGAGGCGTGGTACCCCGGACAGTCCGACGGCGCGGCGGTCGCGTCGGTGCTGTACGGCGACCGCGATCCGTCGGGGCGCCTGCCGGTTACGTTCGCCCCCGAAGGGATGTACCCGACGGCCGACGAGCGCCGGTATCCCGGGATCGAGGACGAAGCGCACTACGAGGAGGGACTGTTCGTCGGCTACCGCCACTTCGACCGCGACTCCGTTGACGCCGAGCCCACGTACCCGTTCGGTCACGGCCGCTCCTACGCCGACTTCGCGTACCGCGACGCCGCGGTCGTCGACGACCGGACGGTCCGCGTCACCGTCGAGAACGGCGCCGACCGGGACGGTCGCGAGGTCGTGCAGGTGTACGTCCGTCCCCCCGAATCGACCGCGGTCGAGCGGCCGACGCGAGAACTCGCCGGCTTCGAGTCGGTCGCCGTCCCCGCCGGCGAGACGCGGACGGTCGACGTCACCCTCGCCGACCGGGCGCTCGGCCGGTACGACGCGGCCGACGGCTGGGTGATCGATTCCGGAACCTACACTGTCGAACTGGCCCGCTCGGCGCGGGACGTGCGAAAAACGGTCGATCTCGAGTTCGAGGACGGCACGACGCCGTAACGCGCGGTCCGCGGAAACGACCGCGCTCTAGAGTTCGTTCAGCTTTCGGAGCAACTGGCCGCGGTACTCCTCGTCGCTGGTGACGCCCTTGACCTCCAGGACGTTGCGCTCGAGTTTGTCGATGGCGACGCGGAAGGCGTTCTCGGAGCCGTAGCCTTCGCCGGTGCCGGCGATCTGTCCCTTATTGGTTCGCAGGCGGATCTGGCAGTGGATCAGCGGCGTCCCGCGGAGCTTTTCCTGGTGTTCCTTGAACCGGACGTGGGCGTGCTGGACCTGCATGTCCTGGTACTTGTCGACGACGTTCTCGATGTTCTCGACGATCCCTTCTCGAGTGATCGTATCGAGCATCGAGATGTTGGTGATCTGGACGTCCATGCGCTGTTCTTCGGTGAACGTCAGCGCGCGCAGGACGTCGGTCTTGGTGATGACGCCGATGACCATCCGGTCGTCGTCTTCGGGGGTGACGATCAGACCCGAGTAGTCGTTATCGAGCATCGTCTCGACGGCCTCCTGAGCGGTGGTGTCCAGCGTCGTCGTCTCGACGGGGCTGGCCATGATGTCGTAGACGGGAACGTCGAGCAGTCGCTGGGTGTCGCCGACCCGGTCGCCGGTCGTCGTCGTGTGGTTTTCCCGGATAACGAAGTCGGCGATGTCGTGGGTCGTCACGACGCCCGAGAGGTAGCCGTTCTCGTTGAGCACGGGCAGTCGGGAGATGCCGTGTTCGCGAAGCTGGTTGATCGCCCGCCCGATCCCGTCGTCCTCCTCGAGCGTGACCGGATCGGCGGTGTAGATGTCCTCGACCGTCAGCGTATCGAGGTTCTCGAGGACTGCCTCGAGGATGGCGTCGTCGGTGATGACGCCCCAGAGATCGTCGTTCTCGAAGACCGGGGCGACCTTCGCGTTACTCTCGACGAGCACGCGGGCCGTCTCTCGGACGTCCTCGTTGCGGTCGACCTGCGGGGCCGGCGCGTTCCGACTGGGTTTCATGAGTGCCGCCACCTTGGCGTCGTCTTCGACGTGGGACTGGAGGACCTCGCGCTCGCTGATGACGCCCTCGTACTCCCCGTCGTCGGTGACGATGATCCCCTTGGGGTTGCCGTCCTCGAACATGGATCGGACTTTCCCCATTCGCGTCCCGACGTCGACTTCGATGAACTCCGTGGTGGCGATATCAGCGATATTCATCCTTCTGGGGGAGTATACTGCCGCCGGGCTTTTGAACATACCGCACGTTTTAGCCGGGTGGGCGCAGGGGTGACCGTTTTGAGGGCTGGAATGGATATCTTCCGTATGGTGCCCGATATCAGCGTTTTCGGCCGATACACCTACCTCGCGACGGAACTGTTCTGGGGAGCCGTCGCCGCCGTCCTCCTCCGCCGGGCGAACGCGCTCCGGAAAGCCGGCGTCACGATCCTCGCGCTGTACCCGATCGCGTACCTCTGGGACCGCTACACGCTCGCCGTCGGCGTTTTCGACATCAAGCTCCGAACCGGGATCGATATCGCCGGCATCCCGCTCGAGGAACACCTGTTCATGGCGGTCGTTCCCGGCCTCGTGATCGGGATTCACGAGACGATCTTCGGCGAATGACCACAGGATACTCGATACCTATCGGTTACGTTGATAGTCACTCATCCAGTAACGTATCAACGGCTGCAATCGAACGCGGAACACTTACCCTGCGATCTATTCGTTTCGAACGATGTGTCCCCGGTCCCGGTCGACCACCGGATCCGATCGTGCCGATTCCGACGATAGGGCCGTTCTGCGGTCGCTGTTTCGCCTGCTCGTCGCCGTCGCCCTGATCGGCGTTCTCGCCTTCGGAACCACCGTCCTCGCCCCGGGAATCCTCGAGAGCGTCGACACGGGCGATCTCGAGGGGCCCAGCGGCATCGGTAGCGAGGTGACGCCGAGTTCCGACCCGCCGCCGGCGGGCGAGCGCAACCCCGCCGTCACCGATCCCGACGATCCAGGGAACTCGAGCTACGAAACCGACGTCGAGACCGTCGGCTCGGCGACCGTCGAGGACTTCGTCCACGCCGAGGTCAACGACCGCCGGGCCGAACACGGCCTCGAGCCCCTGGAGTGGGACGGAACGATCGCCTCTGTCGGCCGCGCCCACAGCTACGACATGGCCCAGCGGGAGTACTTCGCCCATATCAATCCCGACGACGAGGCGCCGATGGATCGCTTTCGAGACGTCGACAACTACTGTCGGGGCTACGGCGAGAACATCGCCCTGACGTGGGTCGACCGTCCGGTCGAGAATTCGGAGACAGACGAGACCGTCCGCTACCGGACTGCAGAGGGACTCGCCGAGGGACTGGTCAACCAGTGGATGAACTCCACCGACCACCGACGCGCGATCCTCGAGCAGGGGACGCCCGATTGGGATCGCGGCGGCGTCGGCGTCTACATCGCCGACGACGGCGCGGTCTACGCGTCGCACAACTTCTGTCGCGAGCGGTGACGGCCGGGAGCGAGCCGCAATCGGAGCGAGCGTACGGGCCGACCTCTCATCCGGCGAACCGAACAGCGATTCTGAAACTACGGTGGACTGATAGTCATTTACCCGCGGCCGTTCTCGGTCCGGTATGGACGCTCGAGAGACGCTCACTGCAGTCTATCGAACGGCGAGCGACCGCGACGTTTCCTTTCTCGCGGCCGCCGTCGCGTACTACGCGTTCGTTTCGCTGATCCCGCTGGTGTTGCTCGCGCTCGTCGTCGGGTCGCTGCTCGGCGGCGAGGACGCCGCCCAGCGGTTGATCACGGTCGCCGGCGACTTCCTCCCGGCGGCGGGCGAGGAGCTGGTCACCGACGCGTTGACGACCGAATCCGGCCGCGCGCAGGCGACCGTCGTCGCGCTCGCCGTCTCGGTCTGGGGCGCGCTGAAGGTCTTTCGCGGGCTCAGCCTCGCCTTCAACAAGGTCTACGGCGAGGTCGTCGACGAGTCGCTGGTCGACCAGCTCAGGGACGGCCTCGTCGTCATCGTCGCGGGCGCGGGCGCGATGGGACTGATGATCGTGATCGGATGGATCGTCGGCTTCGCCGCCAAAGTACTCCCCTTCGCCGGCGTCCTGAGCTGGCTGACGCTACTGATCGGGCTCGTCCTCGTATTTCTACCGATCTACTACGTGTTGCCGCCGATTTCCGTCGCGTTTGCCGACGTACTCCCCGGCGCCGCCTTCGCCGCGGTCGGCTGGACGATCCTGCAGGCCGGTTTTCAGCTGTACGCATCCAACGCCGGCCAGTACCAGGCCTACGGCGCCGTCGGTGCCGTCTTGCTGTTCGTCACCTGGCTCTACTTCGCCGGCATGCTCATCCTCTTCGGCGCAGTGCTCAACGTCGTCCTCTCGGAGCCGCCGCTGGCAGAGTGACGACTCGGCCGCCGGCGCCGGACGCCGCACCGACCACAGGGGGGAAAGATTATGGTCTCGGCACGGCCAGACCTCCACAATGAGTGACCAGTCTTCGAACCAACCCTCCGCGGCCGATTCGGCCTCCGACTCGAGCGAGTCGGTCGACGACGCCGGCGCCTCGAGCGGAAGCCTCGAGCCGGGCGGCGGCCCGCAGCGGATCGTCTCCGACCAGAGCGTCGACGACATCCTCGACTCGCTCGACGCGACGAAATCCGGGTCGGCGGACGCAGACGAGGACGCGACGGACGGGGACGAGCCGACGGGAGCAGGGAACGAATCCGAGCCGGACGACGCCGCGTCGGCGGCCGACGAACCGACGGCTGCATCGGCGCCGAGCGAACCGACCGATAGCACGACGGAAGCGGACGACGAAACGGCCGCGACAGCGGACGGGCCGACCGAGACGGACGGCGACGTCACGACCGCGTTCGACGAGGAAGAGATCCCGTCGACCGACGAGCGAGGAACCGACGAAGTCGCCGTCGGCTCGGTAGCGGAATCGGCGGACCCGATCGAGTCGATCGAAACGGCTGCGTCCGCCGACGTGACCGACGCTGCGAGGACGACGGACTCCGCGAGCACGACCGGGAGCAGTACCGACGAGTCGTCGATCGACTCCGCCGCGACGTCGCTCGAGGACCTCCCAGACGACGCTGCGTCGCTCGAGGATCTCTCGGACGACGACGCCTCCCTCGAGGAACTGGCCGCCCGCATCGAGGACGGCGCCGTCACCGGGGCGGACGTCCGGGCCGCCGAAGCGGGCGAGGGACGCGAGTCCACGCCCGACGTCGACGAGATCGAACTCTCGATGGACGACTTGGAAGAAACCCAGGCAGCGACGACGTCCGCGGCTGGAAGCAACGGTGCACCCGACGTTCCCGACGATACTGGCCCGCTCGCGGGGTCGGTCGGAGCCGGCGAGGACTCGAGCGACGACGACGCGGACGGCGACGACTCGCCGGGCTTGCTCGGTCGGATCAAGCGGTTCTTCGGCGGCTAGCCGTCGGGATCGCAGCGATCAATCGGTTCCGTTCTCCGAGTGTTCGAACGCTCACGTTCGCCGTTCTCGAGTCTCCCAGTAGGTCGTTCGACCGCGCCACGCTCGAGTGGGCCTAGCTCACGAGCGTGATCAGCACGAACAGGGTCAGCATCGAGACCAGCGTCGTCGCGAAGACGTTCAGCGACGCGAACTCCTCGTCGCCGCCGAGTTCGGCCGCGAAGACGAACGTCGAGACGGCCGTCGGCGTTCCGAGCATGACGACCGCCGCGGTGAACGTCGCCGCGTCGACGGCGAGTACCGAGAAGACGGCCCACGCGAGCGCGGGCATACAGACGATTTTCAGCCCGATGACGGACCCGGTCGCGCCGAGATCGATCGACGGGAGATCAACCTCGAGTGACGCGCCGACACAGAGGAGGGCCAGCGGGAGGGCGACCGAACCGAGGAGGTCGAGGCCGGTCGCGGCCGGCCCGGGAAGCGTGATCCCCAGCGAGCCGACGGCGAGTCCGGCGATCAGCGACCCCAGGACGGGGTTTTTCGCCAGCCCCAGCAGTTCGTCGCCAAGCGCGGCGTCGGCCCCGTTGAGCATCGAGAGGAGGAGGACCGACAGGGGCAACTGGGTCAGCGTGACGACGCCCAGAACGACGCTCGCGGTCGCGGTCACCTCGGCGTCGAACGTCGCTGCGACCAGGGGCAGGCCGAGATAGCCGAGATTCGAGTGGTACGACTGGACGACCGCCACGCTCCGCCGGCCGATCGACCCCTGGTTGCGGTGAACGAGCCACGCCAGCCCGACCGTCGCGAACAGCACGAACAGCAAGCCACCCAGCAGCGTCAGCGAGAGCAACTCGCCGATCGCTCGATCGTACGTC